>CAZJGP010000091.1:0-12282 GCA_964545595.1 uncultured Flavobacteriaceae bacterium
AACATCAAAAGCACCATTCATAAAGTTCAACATCAATTCCTCTAATTGCTTTCCTTCCATTTGTCCGTGACCAACAGCTACTTTAGCATCGGGTACTAAACGTTGAATCATACCCGCAACCTCTTTAATGTTTTCTATTCGGTTATGAATAAAAAACACTTGTCCCCCACGTTGTACTTCATACGAAACCGCATCTCGAATTGTTTCTTCGTTAAAACCAATTACCTGAGTTTCTATTGGGTATCTATTGGGTGGAGGTGTAGTAATTGTTGACAAATCACGCGCAGCCATTAAACTAAACTGTAATGTTCTAGGAATAGGAGTTGCCGTAAGCGTTAATGTATCTACATTCGCTTTTATAGTTTTTAATTTATCTTTTACTGCTACACCGAACTTTTGTTCTTCATCAATAATTAATAAACCTAAATCTTTAAACTTAACTTTTTTACTAGCTAACTGGTGAGTACCAATAATAATATCCACTTTACCTGCTTCTAGCTCGGCAATAGTTTCTCTTTTTTGCTTAGCTGTTCTAAACCTATTTAAATAATCTACCGTTACCGGGAAATCTTTTAAACGCTCTTTAAATGTTTTATAATGTTGAAATGCCAATACGGTTGTAGGCACTAAAACCGCAACTTGTTTTCCATTATCAACCGCTTTAAACGCTGCTCTAATAGCTACTTCGGTTTTACCAAAACCAACATCACCACAAACTAGCCTATCCATTGGTTGTTCCCCCTCCATATCTGCTTTAACATCGGCTGTTGCAGTACTTTGGTCAGGAGTATCTTCATATAAAAACGAAGCCTCTAACTCATGTTGTAAATAACTATCAGGGGCGTACTGAAATCCTTTTTCTAATTTTCTTTTCGCGTAAAGCTGAATTAAATTATAGGCAATATGTTTTACCCTTGCTTTTGTTTTCTGTTTAAGCGTTTTCCATGCTTTTGAACCTAGTTTATGAACTGCAGGAGCTTTACCGTCTTTACCATTAAATTTTGAGATTTTATGCAATGCATGAATACTCAAATACAAAACATCGCGCTCCCCATAAATCAATTTTATAGCTTCTTGTTTTCGGCCATCTACATCTATTTTTTGTAATCCTGCAAACTTTCCAATTCCATGATCTATATGGGTTACAAAATCACCCATTTCTAAATTCGTAAGCTCTTTAATAGTTATCGCTTGTTTTTTAGCATACCCATTTTTAAGATTGAATTTGTGGTAACGTTCAAATATTTGATGATCGGTATAACATACTAATTTTAAATTAGCATCTACAAACCCTTGGTATAAAGAAAGTACTACCGTTTGGTAATGTACCTCGGTGTCCATGTCTTCAAAAATATCATGAAAACGTTTTGCTTGTTGCTCGCTTACACAGCAAATAATATTAGTAAAACCTTTGTTATGGTTTTTGTTTAAATCATCAATAAGCAATTCAAATTGCTTATTGAACGAAGGTTGCGGCTTTGTTTTAAAATTTAAAGCAACAACTTCTTTATTATTTATGTTCGAAAACTTATTAGCTATTTGCACATGTGAAAAAGCAAATAGTTGATCTTTTATAACTTCTCCTTTACAAAATAGTTCTTCAGGTGCACCTCTTTTTACGGTAGTATCTAATTTTTGAAAACTAGCAACTGCTTTAGTAAACAAAGTGTCAATTCTGCTGTAAAGCATTTCTAAATCGTGCGTAACTATTATACTTTTTCTAGAAATAGATTCAAAGAAAGGTACACGAGACTCTACTTGAGACTTATGCTCAATATTTGGTATTACAGTTATTTTTTTAACCTTATCGGTCGATAACTGGCTGGCAACATCAAAGGTTCTAATACTATCTACCTCATCCCCAAAAAACTCAATACGGTAAGGCTCATCATTACTAAAAGAAAAAACATCTAAAATACCTCCTCGTACAGAAAACTCACCAGGTTCTGTTACAAAATCAACACGTTTAAATTCGTATTCAAATAAAATCTCGTTTACAAAATCGATACTTAACGTATCTTCTAACTTTATTTTTAAGGTGTTTTTATCTATCGACTTTTTGGTAACTACTTTTTCAAATAAAGCATCTGGATAGGTAACTAAAAGTAATGGCTTCTTTTTATTATTAACCCTATTTAAAACCTCAGCACGTTGTAAAACATTAGCATTATCAATTTCTTCTATTTGATAAGGTCTACGGTAGCTGCCTGGATAAAACAACAAACTATCTTTACCTACTATTGCTTCTAAATCATTTAAATGATATGCTGCTTCCTCTTTATCATTACAAATAAGAACATGTGTTTTTTGTAGTTTAATATAAGAATCGGCAACTGTAAATGACAAAGCAGAACCTACAATACCTTTAGCATGTATGTTGTTGTTTTTGCTTAATGCAGAAGTAAAAGATTCTTGAAGAGAGGAATCTTTAAAAAGAGAAATGATACTAGATTTATCCAAACTTTTTTTTGGCAAATATACGTATTGAAATGGATTTAATTTTTTACAAAAGTTTGTTAAAATTACTTTTTAACTCGATGCTCATTTTGCTTTACAAAAGCATCCCAACCTGAATAGCTTTTACCTGTACTTATTTTTGATGAAGTATTATAAAAATGACACACTGCCGCAGCTAAACCATCTGTAGAATCTAAGTTTTTAGGCAAACTTTTTAGCTTAAGCATACTTTTTAGCATTTTTGCTACTTGCTCTTTACTGGCATTTCCGCTTCCGGTAACGGCCATTTTAATTTTTTTAGGAAGATATTCTGTAATAGCAACCTCTCTACTTAAACCTGCAGCCATGGCTACTCCTTGTGCACGACCTAGTTTTAACATAGATTGTACGTTTTTACCAAAAAAAGGAGCCTCAATAGCTATTTCATCAGGGCTATACGTATCTATTAATTCTATGGTACGTTCAAATATTTTTTTAAGCTTTAAATAATGGTCACTGTATTTAGTTAAATTCAATTCGTTCATTTGAACAAACTCCATTTTTTTACCTACTATTTTTATTACCCCAAAGCCCATTATAGTAGTTCCTGGGTCAATACCCAATATAATACGTTCTTTCTCCAACTATTCTATATTTTTAATTACAAGCGGAAGCTTAAAGTTGCAACTTACAGTAACATCTTTAATAAATGCTGGTTTTATAGGCGAAATTTCTTTTAAAGATTTCTGGATAGTATCATACAAAGCAACATACTCTTCTGTTAAAGAAACTTCTAATGGCCTTAAGCTTAGTTCTCCTTCTTTACTAACATTAACCGTTAGCCATAAAGTATCCTTTGTAATTTCATTATCATCTACGGCAACCCCCTTTAACTGCACTCCTAAATGTTCATTTAATTGTCGTTCAAAGCAATTTTTAGCATTCTCTTGTGTATCACAAGCGTAAATTTCAGGGTAATCACTTAATATTTGATTCTTAATCGATTCTAATTCTTGCTTCTTTATTTCGTTTCTATCTAATTTTTCTATTTTGTATTTATTACAGCTACCCAATACTATTGATAATAGCATAAAAATGTAAACACAAATTTTATTGGAATGCATAGAAAAAATTCTTTTACTCTATTAAATTATTAATTATACTTTTAAATCAAACAGTTACTTAACTATTGAATATACAACTATTTTATAATGACAAATTTACATTATATTAATTGATATCTTAGTTAAAGGCATTTTGGAACAATTTATGACATATACTAATTGAATTTAAAACGTATTAAATGGATATAGTACTAGTATTATTAGGGTTGCTTTGTATGTTTATTGGAATTTTAGGTAGTTTTATGCCTATTCTTCCTGGAGCACCTATTAGTTGGGTTGGTTTATTAATTTTACATTTAACCGATGCCATACCTATGAATTTAACTTATTTAGGTATTACGCTTGGTATTGCTTTATTAGTTTTTGTATTAGATTATATAATACCTGCTATTGGAACCAAAAAATTTGGCGGTAGCAAATACGGAGTTATAGGAACTACTTTAGGGCTTATTGTTGGAATTATTGCTCCTATTCCTTTCGGAATTATAATTGGACCTTTTGTTGGGGCTTATATTGGCGAAATGATGTATCAAAACGACTCTAAAGTTGCCACCAAAGCTGCTTTTGGTTCTCTTGTTGGTTTTTTAACTTCTTCTTTTATGAAGTTTGTTGTTTGCGTTATTTTCTTTGGAATGTATTTAATAAAAGTATGGGAATTTAAAAATGCTTTATTTTTAAACTAACCTACTATCTTTAGAAAAAAAAGGCTCAAAATGACAAAATATCATTTTGAGCCTTTTTTATTTATATTCTAAATCTACTTAAAACCTCTTTCTTTTTGTAATTGATCATAAGCCTCTTGTACTGCCTGAAATTTTTCTTTTGCTCCTTTTATTAAGTGTTCTGGCAAATGCTGTAGCTTATCGGGGTGGTATTTTTTAGCCATAGACCTATAGGCTTTCTTAATCTCACTATCCGTTGCTGTTTTTTCTATTTCAAGAATTTTGTAGGCATTATTAGCATCTCTATAAAACATAGCTCTAATACTTTCAAAGTCTTTATTCTGAATTCTAAAAAAACCAGAAATATCTCTAATTTTTTTATCTTCATTAGCACTTACATGCCCATCAGCTTTAGCAATACCGAATAAAAAATGAAGTATTTGCAACCTAGATTCATAGCGAGTATACTGTGTTATGTAGGCACAAATTTTATAAGCATTAACTTCTCTATTTTTAATTACTTCATTAAAAACCTTAAACGTAGCATTTGCTCTTTCTTTACCGTAACTGCTAACAAAATATTGTCGCACATAATCTAACTCTGCCTTATTAACTTGTCCATCAGCTTTAATTATGATAGATGCTAAAGAAAGTAAGTTTAATTCAAAATCTTTAGGGCTCACTTGTTGTTGTGAACGAGAATTTGCAGACTGCCTAAAGCCCCCTCCTCTTTTTGAATTTGGCTTTTTATTAAACCACTCTTCAATTATATAACCAACAAAATAACCTACCATTCCGCCACTCCAATGTCTCAGAAAAAAAAATCCAAGTAGAGCGCATATTAACTTAATCATTCAATTTTTTTTTAAATATATTAAAACTACTCCCAATTTCATTCCAAAAGATAAAATATGACAAATTGATCATTTCACGCAAGTGGAATAGTATTTGTAACTTTGAAAACAGAATCTTATAAAATACCATATATATGTACCCAGAAGAATTAGTAAAACCAATGAAAGCAGACCTAGCTAACTTTGGTTTTGAAGAATTACATAGTGCTGAGGCTGTAAATGCAGCTATTGCTAAAGAGGGAACTACTTTTGTTGTAGTAAACTCAGTATGTGGTTGTGCTGCATCTAATGCTCGCCCAGCTGCCAAAATGTCGTTAGAGAACGCAAAAAAACCTACTAATGCTGTTACTGTATTTGCAGGTGTTGATAAAGATGCCGTAAATGCTGCGCGTGCACATATGGCTCCTTTTCCTCCATCTTCGCCATGTATGGCTCTTTTTAAAGATGGTGAATTAGTACACATGTTAGAGCGCCACCACATTGAAGGTCGTTCTGCAGATATGATTGCTGAAAACTTAGCAGACGCTTTTAATAGCCATTGTTAAAATTTTTTAGTACTTAATTTAAAAAAAGCACCTTTAAAAGGTGCTTTTTTTATGCGCGCATATTATTTATTAACACAAACATTGCCAAGCTCAAAATAATGTAAGAAATTGCAATCTTAAGTTAAAACGTATTTTATACACATGATTCAGAAATTTATTTCGTTAATATTATCTGTTTTATTTTACCCTTGTTTCTTTAGTTGTCTGATAATTTTTCACGCAATACAAGTAGTGTGCAGAAGATTGTTTGGTAAAAAAGCACATAAGAAAAGTGTAGATTTATTAAATTTCTTTTTATTAAGATGTATAAATATCGTTGGAAATACTACTAAATATACATGTAAACATAACATACCTAAAGACAAGCCACTATTAATAGTAGCTAATCATCAAAGTATGTTCGACATTAGCATGATCTCATGGTATATGCGTAAATGTGCTCCGCTTTTTATTTCTAAAATTGAATTAGGAAAAGGAATACCAAGTATCTCTTATAATTTAAGACATGGAGGTTCTGTTTTAATTGACAGAAAAAACAAAAGACAATCTTTACCAATCTTAATGGCTTTTGGTAAAAAATTACAAGAAAATAATGAAACTGGAGTTATTTTTCCTGAAGGTACTCGTAGCCGTAATGGAGAACCAAAAACTTTCAGTCCGACAGGATTAAAAATTTTAACACGAAATATGCCCGACGGTTATATAGTTCCGGTAACTTTAAATAACAGTTGGAAATTAATGCGTTATGGTAACTTTCCTATGGGAGGTTTTAATAACGTAACTTTAGAAGTACATGAACCTATAAAAATAGACTCATGTTCTTTTGAAGATTTAATAACACGAACAGAAAGCCAAATTACAAAGGCTATAAAATAAATACTATGGCATTAGACAATATAAGGTTAGAGGTGATGAAGTTGTTAGAAAAAAAAGTCGATGGCTTTATTGACCAATTTTTGGTGCCTATAGATAAGGTTTGGCAACCAACCGATTTTTTACCTGACTCTCAAAATCCTGATACATTTATAGACGAAGTAAAAGAATTACGCGAACTTGCTAAAGAACTTCCGTATGACTTTTGGGTAGTACTTGTTGGAGACACTATTACTGAAGAAGCGCTACCTACCTATGAATCATGGTTAATGGATGTTGAAGGTATTAACCAACATGAAAAAGGTGGAGAATTTTGTGCCGAAGGAGGTGGAAATGGATGGTCTAAATGGGTTCGTTACTGGACTGGTGAAGAAAACCGTCATGGTGATGTTTTAAATAAATATTTATACTTATCAGGACGTGTAGATATGATTGAAATTGAACGTACAACACAACACTTAATTAGTGATGGTTTTGATATTGGAACCGACCGTGACCCATACAAAAACTTTGTATATACAAGTTTCCAAGAGTTAGCTACTAATATTTCACATAACCGTGTAGCAAAATTAGCAAGACAATACTCTAATAAACCGTTATCTAAAATGTGTAAGATTATTGCTGGTGACGAAATGCGCCACTTTAATGCTTACAGTACTTTTGTAGACGAAATTTTTAAATTAGACCCTAGCGAAATGATGATTGCTTTCTCTGAAATGATGAGAAATAAAATTATTATGCCTGCACACTTTTTGCGTGAAACAGGACAAGCAATTGGAGCCAAGTTTGATGAGTTCTCTGTATCTGCTCAAAAAATTGGAGTATATACATCGCAAGATTATATTGACATTATGGAGCGATTAATTGTCAAGTGGGATATTGCAAATGTTACTGACCTAAACGATAAAGCAGAAAAAGCACGTGATTTTGTAATGAAATTACCTAACCGCATGCAACGTATTAGTGAACGTTTAGTATTACCAGACGAAACTGCTAAATTTACATGGGTTAACCCTGCTGTTGTATCAAAATAATGGACAACAAAATATTAATTGAACGTACTAAAGCATTTGTTAAAAAACAATTAGCAAATGCTGAAGGCGGTCATGATTGGTTCCACATAGAACGTGTTTACAACAATAGTTTGCTTATTGCAAAAACAGAGCCTGTAAACCTTCTTATTATTCAATTAGGAGCATTACTACATGATATAGCAGACTCTAAATTTCATAACGGAGACGAGACAATAGGCCCTAAAATAGCACAAAAATTTTTAGCTTCTGAAAATGTAGATATTGCTATCATAGAACATGTTATTCAAATTATCAAAAACATCTCTTTTAAAGGTGGTAATTTTAATGCTGCTTTCACTTCTGCAGAATTAAATGTAGTACAAGATGCAGATAGGATAGATGCTATAGGAGCTATTGGAATTGCTCGAACATTTAATTATGGAGGTTTTAAAAATCGTGCACTTTACGACCCTAATATTCCTCCTAATTTAAATATGACAAAAGAGGAATATAAAAAATCCACGGCACCCACTATTAATCATTTTTACGAAAAGTTATTACTACTTAAAGATAAAATGAATACCGAAACCGGAAAGAAATTAGCTCAAAAACGTCATGAATATATGGAACAGTTTATAGAACAATTTTATAGCGAATGGAACGGAGAAAAATAATTAACCTTGATTACCATTCACAATAAGGTTTTGTTACTAACTGTGAGTTATAATATTTATTTTGCCCAGTAACCTCTTCGCCTAACCAATCAGGCTTCAAGAAAGTTTCTCGCTCACTTGTCAGCTCAACTTCAGCAACAATTAAACCTTCATTTTCATCATAGAACTCATCTACTTCAAACGTATGTTGCCCCACTGGAACTTCATATCTAGTTTTATGAATACTTCCTTTTTCACAAAGTGGTAATAAAGATTCTGCTTCTTCTAAAGGAATTTGTTTTTCCCACTCAAAACGTGTAGTACCCGAATCATTACCCTTTCCCTTAACTGTAATAACACCGTTGTCCCCTTTTATTCTTACACGCACACTTCGTTCTGGATGGCTATTTAAATACGCTTGAACAATACGAATTTTCTTTACAGAAGCATCTTTAAAAGCTTCTGACTTAACTAAAAATTTACGTTCTATTTCAAGCATGAGTTTTATATAAAATTAATTGAAGCAAATATATATTCTAAATTAAAATAAGCTCTAAATAAACACTAAAATTTATCTTTGTTACTATGGATACTAGCCGTAAAATAATTCATATTGATATGGATGCATTTTTTGCATCGGTAGAACAGCTAGATAATCCTGACTTAAAAGGAAAAGCTATAGTGGTTGGAAGCCCTAGTGATAGAGGCGTTATTGCTGCTGCGAGTTACGAAGCTCGAAAGTTTGGCGTACGAAGCGCCATGAGTAGTGTAGTTGCAAAAAAACTATGCCCCCACCTTATATTTGTCAAACACAATTTTAAACGATATCAAGAAATTTCTAAACAAATTAGAGATGTCTTTTTTGAATACACTGACCTAGTAGAGCCATTATCTTTAGACGAAGCCTATTTAGATGTTACCACAAATAAATTAGGTATTGATAGCGCCAGCTTAATTGCTGAAGAAATAAGAAAAAAAATAACCCTTAAAACAGGTTTAACAGCCTCTGCCGGAATTTCTATAAACAAGTTTGTTGCCAAAATTGCTAGTGATTACAACAAGCCTAATGGACAAAAAACAGTACCTCCTAAAGACGTTTTAGACTTTTTAGAAGTGTTAGATATCAAAAAGTTTTACGGCGTTGGAAAAGTAACCCAAAAGAAAATGTATTCTTTAGGTATTTATACTGGTAATGATTTAAAATCTAAATCTATTGAATATTTAACAGAACATTTTAAAAAGTCTGGACTACATTATTTTAATATTGTTCGAGGCATTCACAATAGTGAAGTTAAAGCAGAACGTACAAGAAAATCTATCGGAGCAGAACGCACCTTTTTAAAGAATTTAGCTTCTGAAATATATTTAGAAAATAAAATAGAAGAACTTGCTAAAGAAATAAACAGAAGGTTAACCAAAAATAAAGTAGCAGGAAAAACAATTACTTTAAAAATTAAATACAGTGATTTTACTACACAAACCAGGTCGAAAACATTGAACTTTTATATTAATGATACCGACTTAATTTTAGAAGAAGCAAAAAAATTATTATATCAAGATAAACTACAAAATTCTGTTCGCTTATTAGGGTTATCATTCAGTAACCTAAATAATAATAAAAAAGAAGATAGTGTTCCTAAAAAAATAGACACACAATTAGAATTCAAATTTTAATGCATTAAAATACAAAACCCACTTGAATAAATATTCAAGTGGGTTTCACATAACTAACTAAACATTATTTATAAAAAAATCTTTATTCAAATTATACAACATTATTATAAATCTGATAATAAAAACAAAAATGAAGCTGTTAAAAAGGTTATCACAAACAAAGTATTACATTTAAGTAATACAACAAACTAACTAACACTAAAAAAACCTTTTGAACAGCTCCTTAACTAACTAACAATATAATAGACGAAGAACAGTTCGTTTAATTACAGTTTTATTCCATAAAAAAAGCAGCAATTTAAAAATTGCTGCTTTTTTTATAAAATATCTTAAGTTTTAAGACATCTATTATAGATACTTATTACCCTTTAACAGTAGCAGATAAGTATTCGCGGTTCATACGAGCAATATTCTCTAAAGAAATTCCTTTAGGACATTCAACCTCACAAGCACCAGTGTTTGTACAGTTACCGAAACCTTCTGCATCCATTTGTGCAACCATTGCCTGAACACGGTCAGTAGCTTCTACTTGTCCTTGAGGTAATAATGCATATTGAGATACTTTAGCTGACGTAAATAACATTGCCGAAGCATTTTTACATGCTGCAACACAAGCTCCACAACCAATACATGCCGCTGCGTTAAACGCATCATCAGCATCGGCTTTGTTAATAGGAATTGCATTAGCATCAATTGTATTACCTGAAGTATTTACAGATACATACCCTCCTGCATGTTGAATACGATCAAAAGCACTACGATCCACCATTAAATCTTTCATTACTGGGAATGCGTTAGCACGGAAAGGCTCAATAGTAATTGTATCACCATCGTTGAACATACGCATGTGTAACTGACAAGTAGTTATCTTACGATCTGGTCCATGTGGCTCACCATTAATTTGTAATGAACACATACCGCAAATTCCTTCACGACAGTCATGGTCAAAAACAACAGGCTCTTCACCTTCATTAATTAATCCTTCATTAAGGACATCAAGCATTTCTAAGAAAGACATATCTTCTTCCACCCCATCAAGAGGGTAGTCAACCATTTGTCCTTTATCGTTAGCATCTTTTTGACGCCATATTTTTAATAATAATTTCATTTTCTTTAGTTTTTGGTTGTTAGTTGCTCGTTGTTAGTTTTCAAGAAACTAATAACTGACAACCATCAACTATTTATATGAACGTGTTTTTAACTCAATGTTATCGTAAGTAAGTTCTTCTTTATGCAACTGGGCATCTTTAGGTGCTCCTTTGTATTCCCATGCCGCTGCATATTTAAAGTTTACATCATCACGAAGTGCTTCTCCTTTTTGTTCTCCTGATTGCTCTACAGATTCTTCACGGAAGTGACCTCCACATGATTCATTTCTGTTTAATGCATCCTTAGCAAATAATTCTCCTAATTCAAGGAAATCAGCTACACGTCCTGCTTTTTCAAGCTCAGTATTCATTCCTGTAGCAGCTCCTGGTATTTTTACATTCTCCCAGAAATCCGCTCTTAAGACAGCAATTTCATCAATAGCTTCTTCTAAACCTTTTGCATTACGAGACATACCACATTTCTCCCACATGATTTTACCTAATTTCTTATGGTAATAATCAACTGAATGCTCTCCTTTAGCACTCATCAATTTGTCAATACGTTCTTTTACTTCTTTTTCAGCTTGATCAAACTCTGGTGTATCCGTTGGAATTTTACCTGTACGAATATCATCAGCTAAATAATCACCAATTGTATAAGGTAATACAAAATACCCATCAGCTAAACCTTGCATTAATGCAGAAGCTCCTAATCTGTTTGCTCCGTGGTCAGAGAAGTTTGCCTCTCCAGCCGCATAACATCCAGGAATTGTAGTTTGTAAATTATAATCAACCCAAAGACCACCCATTGTATAATGTACCGCTGGGTAAATCATCATTGGAGTTTTATATGGATTCTCATCAACGATTTTCTCATACATTTGGAATAAATTCCCGTATTTAGCCTCGATGATAGCCTCTCCTAACTCTCTAATTTTTTCATCACTTGGATTACTAATATGACTAGTAAGCGCTTTTTCTTTTCCGTAACGCGTAATTGCCGATGCGAAATCTAAGTAAACAGCTTCTCCAGTTTTGTTAACACCAAAACCAGCATCACAACGTTCTTTAGCCGCACGTGATGCAACATCACGAGGTACTAAGTTACCAAATGCAGGGTAACGACGCTCTAAGTAATAATCTCTATCTTCTTCAGCTAATTCAGTAGGCTTTAATTTACCTTCACGAATTGCTATTGAATCTTCTTTCTTTTTAGGAACCCAAATACGTCCATCATTACGTAATGACTCAGACATTAACGTTAATTTAGACTGATGCTCTCCAGATACTGGAATACATGTTGGGTGAATTTGTGTGTAACAAGGGTTAGCAAAATAAGCTCCACGACGGTGTGCTCTCC
>CAZJGP010000092.1:0-5292 GCA_964545595.1 uncultured Flavobacteriaceae bacterium
AGGGTACACTTTACACAACTCTTCTACAGTTACACTACCTTTTTGAGCTATCCGAGATAAATCGTTACGAACTAAATCTACAATCATGATGTTTTCAGAACGTTCTTTAGGGTCTTCTGATAGCGCTTTCGCGAAAGCAGAATCTTCCAGAATATCTTCACTACGAGGTGCTGTTCCTTTTATAGGAGAGCTTATGACTTTATTTCCTTCTTTTTTCAAATATCGTTCTGGTGTAGCAGACAATAGAAAATGATCTTCCATCTTTAAAAAGGTGGCAAATGGAGGGGAGCTTATGTCATTAAGGTGTTGAAAAGTTTCTATTGGATTTATAGTGCCATGTGCATAGAATTCTTGGCAAAAATTAGCTTCATAAATATCTCCTTTAGCAATGTGTTCTTTCATTTTAGAAACACGTTTCTTATATGCTTCTTTACTAAGCTTTGCTTCAATATTTATTTTAGAATCTTTTTTATTGTATCTAATCTCATCTGAAAAATCTGAAATAGACTTAAAGTCTGTATCTATTTCATCATCAACCATATTTAAATACAAAAAACTTAATTGATCATTTTTTAAAGTGATAATTTTTTGAGGTTGAAAAAAAATAAGATCATCAAAAGCTAATCTGTCCTTATTTTGTGAAACAAGGTTTTCAGTATCATTTTTTAAATCGTAAGTTAAATAACCAAAAAGCCAATCTTTTGTTTGCTGTTGGTATTCATTTAACTTGTCAAAAGCATTAATAGAGTCTGTTTTTATTAATGTAAAAGCCTCTACAGCCAATACTGCATCAAAATTGCCATATTGTTGTGTATGGTTATTACTATCTAACCATACAACCTCATCGAACTGTTGCGCCCATTGCAGTAATTTACTTTTAAGCCTTTCGGCAGAAGTTATTGTAAATTCTTTTTTAGTGCGCACTTATCTTCATTTTTATTAGACCACAAAGATAATTGTTAACTAACATTAGTCACTCAAATTCTTTATTTTTTGAACTACACCAACAACATTGCAATATTCAATTATCTCTAATTTATGAAATGTTTAAAATTTTAGTTAATTATTAACAAATAAGCAACCTAATACCTTTTGTTATTCAATAAAATATAACTACTTTTTCATTAGCATAAAACAAACCGATTATCAAGAAGTTACATTTCATTTTTTTTAACAAATAACTATTTATTTTAAATTAATCTAAAACAAACTCTTAACAATTTATGTTGAAAATAACTCATATTAGCGCTGAATGTTTTCCTGTTGCTAAAGTCGGAGGGCTTGCCGATGTTGTAGGAGCATTGCCTAAATACCAGACAAAAACAGGTTGTAATACGGAGGTTATGATGCCTTTTTATAAAAACAATTTTACCGACATTACTACTTTTGAAACTATTGCAGTAACCGAAGTTTTTTTAGGTAATAAAAAATTTAATTGCGATATATTAACTCTTGACAAAGTTACGTTAGGTTTTGATTTATTTATATTTAAAATAACAGACCTTACCGATCGTAAAAATGTATATGGTTATAATGACGATCCAGAACGTTTTTTAGCTTTCCAATTAGCAGTACTTGATTTTATTTTAACAAAAAAAACAAAACCTGATCTAATCCACTGTCATGATCATCATACTGGTTTTATTCCTTTTTTATGTTCTTACGCCTATAAATACCAAAGCTTAAAAAACACCCCTACTGTACTTACTATACACAACGCTCAATATCAAGGCCAATTTAATTATGATAAACATTATTACTTTCCTGAATACGATCAAAAACACACTGGTTTATTAGATTGGGATGGAAAAATCAATCCTTTGGCCACTGCTATTAAATGTGCTTGGAAAGTTACCACTGTATCTCCTTCTTATTTAATAGAATTACAAAAAAAAGCCAATGGTTTAGAAAATTTGCTTTCGCACGAAACAAATAAATGTATTGGTATTTTAAACGGTATTGACCAACAAGTTTGGAACACCAGAACTGACAACATGTTAGTTCAAAATTATAACATTAAAACTATCGTAAAAGGAAGACTCGCTAACAAAAAATGGATTTGTGAAGAATTTAATTTAGACATAAATAAACCTTTAGTAGCTTTTATAGGACGGTTTGTTTACGAAAAAGGCTCTGACCTTTTACCCGAAGTTATAAAAAATGTATTTAACAACTTACAGTTAGATGTATCTATACTTATCTTAGGAAGTGGGGATTTAAATACCTCACAACAATTACAAGAGTTACAAGAACAATATACTGGCAAATACAATTGCTATATTGGTTACAATGAAAAGTTATCGCATATAATTTACGGAGGGGCCGATTTTTTATTAATGCCCTCAAGAGTTGAACCTTGTGGTTTAAACCAAATGTATGCCATGCGCTACGGAATGTTTCCTATAGTAAATAGCACAGGTGGTCTTAGAGACACTATTATTGACATAGATAATGGAGACGAAGGTTTTGGTATTATTTGCAACGATACTAGCGTTCACGAAATAAGTTTTAGTATTCAACGAGCTGCTCATGTTTATGCTAATACCCCCTTTTTCAAAAAGAAAAGAAAACAACTAATGTCCATTGAACACGGTTGGAAAAAATCAGCTTTAGATTATACTATTATGTACAAATCACTTATCTCAAATTAATCATATGATCAACAAAAAAGTTCTTAGTATTATCCTAGGAGGAGGTCAGGGGTCTCGCTTAGCCCCATTAACAAGTCATCGTTCAAAACCAGCTGTACCTATAGCTGGTAAATATAGATTAGTCGATATCCCTATTTCAAATTGTATTAATCAAGATTTAAAACGAATCTATGTATTAACTCAATTCAACTCAGCTTCATTAAATACACATGTAAAAAACACCTATCAATTTAGCAATTTTAGTAATGCCTTTGTTGATATTTTAGCTGCTGAACAAACTCCGGGTAATAATACTTGGTTTCAAGGAACAGCAGATGCTGTTAGGCAATGTCAACATCATTTTCATAGACACGAATACGAATACGCTTTAATTCTATCAGGTGATCAATTATACCAAATGGATTTAGTGGAAATGATAAACGCACACATAAAAAGTAATGCTGAAATAACCATTGCCACACAACCTGTTACCGCTAAAGAAGCTCCCGCTTTTGGTATTTTAAAAACTGATAATAATAGTTTTATTAAAACATTTACCGAAAAACCATCTAGCTCTGAACTACCGGGTTGGGAGTCGGAAGTTTCAGATGAAATGAACACGATTGGTCGTAAATACTTAGCCTCGATGGGTATTTATATTTTTAATCGTAGTGTTTTAGATCAAGTACTTACCGATACCGAAACTACCGATTTTGGTAAAGAAATTATACCTGAAGCCATTACTGGTGGCCGCAGAGTTTATGGTTACCAGTATGAAGGTTATTGGGAGGATATTGGTACTATAAAATCTTTTTACGAAGCCAACTTAGCTTTAACTGACGACAACCCAAAGTTTAATTTATTTGATAATGAAAATAACATTTTAACAAGGGCTCGCGTACTACCACCTAGTAAAATAAAAGTAAACAGCATACAAAATGCTATGATAAGTGAAGGTTGTGTTATTAATGCTAAAAGCATTAAACATTCTGTTATCGGAATTAGAGCTCGAATAGGTGAAGGATCTACAATTAAAGATACTTATATTATGGGTAGCGACAATTACCAAAAGCTATCTGTAATTGAAAATTGCATTAAGAATAACGAACCCTATATTGGTATAGGTACTAATTGTTCTATTAGCGGTGCCATTATTGAAAAAAACACTTGCATAGGTAACAATGTAACCATAAAAGGTGGAGATCATCTTGATGATGTTGTTACCGAAAATTACACTATTAGAGATGGAGTAATTGTAATTAAAAATAATGCTACCATACCTTCTAATACAACAATTGGTTAATTTTTTATGACTAAAGTAATCCCACATTCTTTATTTTCTGACTTTGATATTTCATTATTCAGAAATGGATCCCATTATAGTTTATTTGAAAAATTTGGAGCACATGTTATCACCGTAAATAGAATAAAAGGCACTTATTTTTCTGTTTGGGCACCCTCTGCAAAAACTGTATCTGTAATAGGGAATTTTAATTATTGGTCTCCAAGTGAACACCAACTTAATGTTCGTTGGGATAGCTCAGGTATATGGGAAGGTTTTATACCTAATATAGGTCATGGAGAACTTTATAAGTACCATATAGAATCGAATATAAACGGAGTAATTACTCAAAAAGCAGATCCATACGGTAGACATTGTGAGGTCCCGCCTAAAACGGCATCAATTATTCAAGAACCATCTAGTTATCCATGGCAAGATGGAGACTGGATGTCTTACCGAAAAGACAAAAATGGTTTAGATAAACCTTTTTCTGTTTACGAAGTTCATTTAGAATCATGGAAAAAGAAAAACAATAATGAAAATTTAAGCTTTAACGAACTAGCAAAAGACTTAGTTTCTTATGTAAAGAAAATGAACTTTACGCACGTGGAGTTCATGCCCATAATGGAGTACCCTTATTCTCCATCGTGGGGATATCAAATAACCGGGTATTTTGCTCCGAGTTCTCGTTTTGGAAACTCTGATGATCTAAAATACCTTATTGATCAATTTCATAATAATAACATTGGAGTGTTATTAGACTGGGTGCCTTCTCACTTTCCTGAAGATGACCATGGTTTAGGTTTCTTTGACGGCTCACATTTATATGAATATCCTGATCCAAAAAAGGGATACCATCAAGATTGGAAAAGTTTAATTTTTAACTATAGTCGTAACGAGGTAAAAGCTTTTTTAATTAGTAACGCTGCTTATTGGCTACAAGAATTTCATATTGATGGCTTAAGAGTCGATGCTGTTGCCTCGATGTTATACCTTGACTATTCTAGAGAAGAAGGGCAATGGGAACCGAACATTTATGGAGGTAGAGAAAATCTAGAAGCTATTGCCTTTTTAAAAGATTTAAACAAAGAATTATATACTCGTTTTGAAGGTATACAAACCATAGCTGAAGAATCAACCGCTTATCCTGGAGTTACAAAATCAGTAGATCACAATGGTTTAGGTTTTGGTATGAAATGGATGATGGGTTGGATGCATGACACTTTAGAGTATTTCAGTAAAGATCCTATATATCGCAAACACCATCAAAACGATATTACATTTAGTCTAGCTTATGCATTTAGTGAAAACTTTATGTTACCCTTGTCTCATGACGAAGTTGTCCATAACAAAAGATCTTTAGTATATAAGATGCCTGGT
>CAZJGP010000093.1:0-9087 GCA_964545595.1 uncultured Flavobacteriaceae bacterium
GGTTCCGGTAGTTCGTTTAAAGGTTCTTGCCCTTCTTCAAGAGTGTTGTTTAAAGTAGCATCGTAACGAGCTTGATTTTCTTCATTTTTAGCTTTTGCTCCTTTGTTATGCTTTAAAGCAGCGTTTACAAAATGAAATGCACCATACATATTTGCATGATCCGTCATTGCTACTGCAGGCATTTTTGCTTTAGCAGTAGAGCTAATTAATTCGGGTATACTAATAGTTGATTGCAATATAGAAAACTGTGTATGGTTATGTAAGTGCGCAAAATTGGCATTTTGTAAACCTTTCAAGTTTTCTTTTAAATCAGCGTCAGTTGGAGTGTCATCAATTAAATGCTTTTCTAATTCTTTTCGAATTTTTTCAGAAGCTTTTTTAAGATTGATGTGTTTTAATCCAACATTTTCAAATGGAGCAGGGTTTGCTTCACGGAAACGTTTAATATATGTTTCGTCGCTATCTAACTTTTGAGTAGTATATTTTTCTTGACGGATTAATTCTAAAAAGCAACGTGTTGTTGCTTCAACATCGGCAGTGGCATTATGAGCTTCTCCAAAACCAACTCCAAATAAATGTTTATGTAGTTCTGTTAAGGTAGGAAGTTTAAATTTTCCTCCACGACCTCCAGGAATTTCACAAAGCTTAGCAGTATCCTCAGTACAAGTATCCAATACTGGTAGGCTAGCCATTTTACTTTCTATTTCATATCTGTGAAACTCACAGCCCATGATGTTTACATCAAAACCAACATTTTGACCAACTACAAATTTTGATTTTTCTAGAACAGCATTAAATTTCTCTAAAACTTCTATTAAAGGAACACCTTGTTGTTCTGCTAGCTCAGTAGAAATACCATGTATTTTTTCGGCATCGTACGGAATATTAAAACCTTCAGGTTTTACTAAGTAATCCTGATGTTCAATACAATTACCTAATTCGTCATGTAGTTGCCATGCAATTTGAATACAGCGAGGCCAGTTATCAGTGTCGGTAATTGGAGCTCTAAAGTTCTTGGGTAAACCAGTAGTTTCTGTATCAAATATTAAATACATTCCGTTGTTGTTAATGTTTTATGGCTTTTTTACTATAAAAAAAGCGGTTTATAAAATTAATGAAATACTGGTATTTATTTAAGGCAGCTTTCTATTTTGTATAGTATTTTATTAACACTAAGCCCACATATTTCATGAAGTTCCTCTACAGTTCCATGGTCAATAAAGCTATCGGGTACTCCTAGTATTTCAAATTTACCTTTATAATTAAATTGTTGTGCTTCTTGCAAAACAGAAGATCCAAATCCGCCTTTTATTGTACCGTCTTCAATAGTGATAATTGTATTGAATTTAAGGAATACTTGCTCCAATAAACTAAGATCTAATGGTTTTATAAAACCCATATCAAAATGAGCTACTTTATTATTAAAGTTGTTTTTTGCGATGACTTTACTTACTCGAGGTGTCATATTACCAATGCTTAAAATTGCAATTTTATTACCTTTAGTTAATTGAGTTCCTTTACCAATAATTGTTTTTTGTAAAGGTAAATTACAATTTAAAGAAAACCCTCTTCCTCTAGGATATCGTATGGCAATTGGTAAATCTAGACCAAGTGAGGCTGTATATAAAATATTTCTGAATTCAATTTCATTGGCTGGAGCCGAAATAATTAAATTAGGAATACAATTTAAATAAGCAATATCAAAAACTCCATGATGCGTAGCGCCATCTTGACCAACCAAACCAGCTCTATCTACACAAAAAATAACTGGTAGTTTCTGTAAAGCTACATCATGAATAATTTGATCGTAAGCGCGTTGTAAAAAAGTAGAGTAAATTACACAAAACGGAACTAGTTTTTCAGTTGCCATGCCAGCAGCTAATGTGACAGCGTGTTGCTCGGCAATACCAACATCAAAAGTTCTTTCAGGGTATTTTTGCATTAAGTTATTTAAGCCACTACCTGTTGGCATTGCAGGTGTTAGGGTAACAATTTTTGAATTGTTGTCGGCCAAATGCATAAGAGTATTTCCTAAAACATCAGAAAATTTAAGAGGCTGTTCTTTTTTTTGTTTAGGAATAAGTTCACCTGTTTTAGCATTGAATTTTCCTGGAGCATGATAGCGTACCTGGTCTTCTTCTGCTTGTTGTAACCCTTTTCCTTTTGTTGTTACTACATGAAGTAATTTAGGGCCTTTAATTTTTTTAAGATCTTCTAAATGCTTTAATAATTCTTCAATATTATGCCCATCAATAGGTCCAATGTAATTAAAGTTTAAGGCTTCAATTATATTAGGTTGACGATTAAAGTTACCTTGTTTTGTTTTAGTAAGATAGTTTTTTAAAGCACCAATACTAGGGTCAATACCAATGGCATTATCATTTAAAATAACGGTAAAATTAGCATTGGTTACTCCGGCATGATTTAAAGCTTCGAAAGCCATTCCACTAGCAATAGAAGCATCGCCAATAACAGCTATATGCTCTCTATTATTTTCATTTTTAATTTGTGCAGCTAATGCCATTCCTAATACTGCTGAGATAGAAGTAGAGGAGTGCCCTGTTCCAAAAGCATCGAACGTACTTTCGCTACGTTTAGGAAAACCACTAATGCCATTTAACTGTCGATTTGATTCAAAAACATTTTTACGGCCAGTTAAAATTTTATGTGGGTATGCTTGGTGCCCAACATCCCATACTAAATTATCAATAGGTGTATTGTAACAATAATGTAAGGCAATAGTTAATTCGACAACACCTAGGCTAGCACCTAAATGACCTTCTTTGGTAGCAACAATATTTATAATAAAATTACGAATTTCTTTAGCAAGTAAAGAAAGTTCACTTGATTTTAATTTACGTAAATCATTAGGCGATTGTATGTGCTCTAAAAGTGCTGGCATAGCACAAAAATAGTGTTTTTGATGCAGTCTTTTCTTTTTAGAACTAAAGCCTTTTATATACGATTTTAATTACTTTTGATAAAAATAGAACTCATGGATTTAGTTTTTGATGATACTTATTATATGAAGAAAGCTTTACAAGAAGCACAAACTGCTTTTGATAAAGATGAAATACCAGTAGGTGCCATTATTGTTATAAAAGATCGAATAATAGCTCGAGCTCATAATTTAACTGAATTATTAAATGATGTGACCGCTCATGCTGAAATGCAAGCAATAACAGCTGCAGCTAATTTTTTAGGAGGTAAATATTTACAAGATTGTACTTTATATGTTACTTTAGAACCATGTCAAATGTGTGCAGGGGCATTGTATTGGAGTCAAATTTCTAAAATTGTATACGGCGCAAAAGATGAAAAACGTGGTTGTGGAGCAATGGGAACCAAGTTACACCCTAAAACAGTTATTAAAGGAGGTGTTTTAGAGAAGGAATGTAGTGAGATTATGAAACGTTTTTTTATAGAAAAAAGAAACCTAAACTAGATTATAAATCTTTATCGCCTTTTCTAATGTAATCTTCAAGTTCTGTGTTTTTTTCAGTAGGCGAAAAAATATCTTTACTTGCATTACTTTTATTGAAACGATAAATTAAGAAAAGCGGAATTACGACAAAGGCTAAGCCTAGCGCACTAAAGCCAAGAAATTTATTTCCTAAAATTTCTTTACCTGTATTTTGTAAATAAAAGCCAATAGCCAAACCTAATACTTCAGCAGTAACAACAAAGCGAACAAGGTATTTCATATATAAATTTTAACGAGTGTAATTAATTAATTTTCTGCGGTAAGCGGTTAATAGTTTTGATTTTGAAATAAAACCATAATACATTCCATTTTTTATAACAGGTAAATTCCATGCACTAGTATCCTGAAATTTTTTCATAACCGATTTCATATTGTCTTTTTCATAAACAACAGTATCCGGAACTTGTTTCATAAACATATTAACCTGTGTACTTTCGTACTTGTCACTATCAAACATAATAGTTCTGATATCATCTAAAAGAACAATACCTATTAGTTCATTGTTTTCTTCTACTACAGGGAAAATATTACGAGAAGATTTAGCAACAGCATTATGAACAACTTGACCTAATGTTTGTGTTGGTTGTATGCTAACAAAATTAGTTTCAATAACGGAATCTAACTTCATTAGCTGCAATAACATATCATCTTTATTATGGGTGATAAGTTGTCCTTTTTCAGCGAGTTCTTGTGTGTAAATAGAATGTTCAATAAAATGTTTTGTTATTAAGTATGAGATAGCAACAGTAAACATTAATGGTACAAAAAGTTGATAGCCTCCACTAATTTCAGCAATTAAGAAAATGGCAGTTAATGGGGCATGTAATACACCGGCTAATAAGCCAGCCATTCCTACCAGTGTAAAATTACTTTCTGAAACTTCAAAATTGCCACCTAGTTGGTTTATTATTTTGGCTACAATGTTTCCTAAGGAACTACCGATAACCAGTGTGGGAATAATAATACCACCGCCACCGCCACTGCTTAATGTAATAGTCATGGCAATAGTTTTGAAAATAGTGATTCCTATTAATAAGGCGATTATTTTCCAAATACTATCTTTTATAATCCCGAAAGGGTTATTGCCTAAAGCAGTAATATCATTACCTGCTAATAAATTATTTATAAAGCTAAAACCTTCACCATATAAAGGCGGAATAGTGTACACTAAAATTCCGATAGCAACACTACCTATTAAAAGTTGATGAAAACGACTTTTTAATTTGCTGAAAACCTCTGAGAAGTAAAAATATACACGCGTAAAGTAAATAGATGAAAAGGCTGTTCCAATTCCTAAAATAATATAAAAAGGAATCGTTTTTATTTCAAAATCTTCTATTTCGTTCATACGAAAAAGAATTTCATTTCCTAAAAAAAGATAAGAAGTAAGTATTCCCGAAAGGGAGGCCAAAAGTAAAGGCAATAAAGATGCTAATGTTAAATCTAGGCTTAAAACCTCAACTGCAAAAATGATTCCTGCAATTGGTGATTTAAAAACAGCGGCAATTGCAGCAGTAGCAGCACAACCAAAAAATAAGGTTCTGGTTTTAGTATCTAAATGAAAAAGTGTACTAATACTCGAACTAATACTAGCTCCAGATAAAATAGCAGGGCCTAGCAGACCAACCGAACCTCCGAAACCAACAGTTAATGGAGCTATTAATAATGGGTAATATATTTTTACTCTTTTAATAATTCCATTTCTTCGGGCTATGGCATGAAGAATTGTTGGAACTGCGTGACCAGGGTAACGATCAAAAAAATACTTGTTTAATAGGTAAACTAGCATTAACCCAATTATGGGTAAAATGTAATTAATAGGTTTGTTAAATAGTTGCGATGTGTAATCGGCTAATATTTGAATGTAATGTGTGCTATTTTTTAAAAGAACAGATACCAAACCAGCAAAAAAACCAATTAAAATACTAAGGGCTAGTACCATATTCTTGTCAGAGATGTGTTTGTATCTCCAAATTAAGAACTTAGTAATGTTGTTTTTTTTAGTCATTTAAGTAGGGTAATACTTTGTTTGTAAGTTAGGATTACAAATTTAAATAGAAAATAGACGATAATTATTTTTTTAGAGACTATCTATTATGTATTATTGAATTGTTTTTTATAAAACTGATTTATGGTTAAGGCAGGTAAAGAAGATAGAGATCATGTTGTAGGTATTTTACATTCAGCATTTGAGGCTATACATGATAATAATTCGATTAATTTTATTGTGAAGCAAGATGAAAAAAGAAGTGAAAGGATAAAAGCTTTGATGGAATTTTTGGTGGATGATAGTCTTGATTTTGGAGAAGTATTACTTTCGGATAAAAGAAATGCATGTATTTTAATAAAATACCCTCACACAGCTAAAACTACATTTGCAGTAATGTGGCGTCATGTAAAATTGGCTTTTAAATGTATAGGCTTAACAAATGTGCCAAAAGTGTTAAAGCGTCAAGCAGCTATAAAGAAACACCATGTTAAAGAAGCTTATATACATCCGGTAATAATGGGAGCTACAAGTGAGGTTCGTGGTTTTGGCTATGGTGCTCGATTAATAAAACAATTATTTGAAGATAGAGAAGAAGAAACAATATTACCTGTGATAATTGAAACAACTACAGATGAGAATTTGAAAATGTATCAGCGTTTTGGTTTTAAATTATTTAAAGAAGTACAAACAAAAGATTTTCCTTTATATTTTTTAAGATTAAACTAAGAAGTATAATGTTTGAAACTAAAAAAAGCCTGTTCAATAATTATTGAACAGGCTTTTTTATGTATTTAATTGTCTTCTATTATTTTGGAGCGTCTTTCATTCCTTCTTCAACCATGCTAAAAAACTGATCTAATTTAGGAAGCACTACAATTCTAGTTCTTCTGTTTGCAGATTTATCCGTACTACTACGCGGTACGTATTGTGCTCTACCTGCAGCAGTCATTCTGTTAGGAGCAACATTAAATTCGTTTTGTAAAACACGAACTACAGCTGTAGCACGTTTCACACTTAAATCCCAGTTATCTAAAAGGATTCCTGATTTGTAAGGAACATCATCTGTATGACCTTCTACCATAAATTCGATATCTGGTTTGTTATTAACTACAGTAGCAACTTTTCCTAAGATAGTTTTTGCTTTGCTAGAAACATTATAGCTACCACTTTTGAATAATAATTTGTCAGAAATAGAGATGAATACTACTCCTTTTTCAACATTTACTTCAATATCTTTATCATTAATATCACCAAGAGCTCCTTTTAAACTTGTAACTAAAGCAAGTGTAACTGAATCTTTTTTGGTAAGGGCATCACGCATTGTTTTAATTTGTGAATCTTTTTCTTTTATACTTTCTAAAGAGCGTTCTAAGTTTTCGGCTTCTTTAGTAGATAAAGTAGCTAAATCTCCAACATTATTTAATAAAGCAGAGTTTGTTTTCTGCATTGTTTGTATTTGACTTTGAAGACCTTCGGCCTTACTAGTTGCAGAAGCTTTTTCTTCTAAACACATGTTTAATTTAACAGTAGCGCTATCTAATAATTCTTGTGTTTTCTTTTGTTTAGCTTCAAGACCTGTGTATAGTTTTTTTGACACACATGATGTTAGTAATAAACAAGAAGCTATTCCTGCGAAAAATAGTTTTTTCATAGTTATAAAATTTAATTTTAGGTTCTTAAATATATCGTTTACTGTATACAATAACGTTTAAAAAGATTAATAATTACTAGTAATGATAAAGTAAAAGATAATTTATTTTTTAATTGATTGATGATTAAAAATATAGTTCAAAAAAAAGCCACCAAAAACATAAAGTCTTCAATGGCTTAAACACTTTTAGGGAGTGTTTACTTTTCTTGTATGTTTAAAGCTATGCTTAACTCTGTTAATTGTTCATTGTCTAATGGGGCAGGAGCATCAATCATAACATCACGTCCGCTATTGTTTTTAGGGAAAGCAATAAAATCACGTATAGTTTCCTGTCCTCCTAATATAGCAACTAATCTATCTAAACCAAAAGCTAAACCTCCGTGTGGTGGTGCTCCGTATTGGAAAGCATCCATTAAGAAACTAAATTGCTCTTGAGCTTCTTCAGGTGTAAAGCCTAAATGCTTAAACATTATTGCTTGCATTTCGCTATCGTGAATACGAATAGAACCCCCTCCAATTTCGTTACCATTTAGTACTAAATCGTAAGCGTTTGCCTTTACAGCACCTGGATCGGTATCTAATAATTCCATTTGTCCTGGTTTAGGTGATGTAAAAGGGTGGTGCATTGCGTGGTAATGTCCAGTTTCTTCATCAAGTTCTAGTAAAGGGAAATCGATAACCCATAAAGGAGCAAATTCGTTTGCTTTACGTAAGCCTAAGCGTTCTGCAAGTTCCATACGTAAAGCACTTAATTGTGCACGTACTTTATTTGTTGGTCCAGAAAGTACACAAATTAAATCGCCAGCTTTAGCATTTGTAGCTTCAGCCCATTTTTGTAAATCGTCTTGATCGTAAAATTTATCTACTGATGATTTGTAGGTTCCGTCTTCGTTACATTTAGCATATACCATTCCAGATGCTCCAACTTGTGGACGTTTTACCCATGAAATTAATTTATCAATTTCTTTACGAGTATAACTAGCTCCTCCAGGTACAGCAATACCAACAACTAATTCGGCATCATTAAATACTTTGAATTCTTTATGTTGTGCTACTTCGTTAAGTTCACCAAACTCCATTCCAAAACGGATATCTGGTTTGTCATTTCCATATGTTTTCATAGCATGATCAAATGTCATACGAGGAAAATTCTCAATTTCGAAGTTGTGTAGTTTTTTTAATAAGTGCTTTGTTAGACCTTCAAAAATATTTAGAATATCTTCTTGTTCCACAAAAGCCATTTCACAGTCAATCTGTGTAAATTCAGGCTGACGGTCGGCACGTAAATCTTCATCACGGAAACATTTTACAATCTGAAAGTATTTATCCATTCCTCCAACCATAAGCAATTGCTTAAAAGTTTGAGGCGATTGTGGTAATGCATAAAATTGTCCTTCGTTCATACGAGAAGGGACTACGAAATCACGAGCGCCTTCAGGTGTAGATTTTATTAAGTATGGAGTCTCTACTTCAATAAATTCTTGTTCCGTTAAATAATTTCGAACCTCATTAGCAACTTTACTTCTGAAAATAAGACTATCCTTAACAGGATTTCTACGAATATCTAGGTAACGATATTTCATACGAATATCTTCACCACCATCTGTTTCATCTTCTATAGTGAAAGGAGGTAGTTTAGCTTCGTTTAAAATTTCTAATTTCTCTACTAAAATTTCAATATCTCCAGTAGGAATATTATTGTTTTTTGATTCACGTTCAATTACGGTACCCGAAACCTGAATTACAAATTCACGCCCCAATGTTTTAGCTAATTCAATAACTTTAGGATCCGTACGTTCTGCATCAAATATTAATTGTGTAATACCATAACGATCTCTAAGGTCGACCCAAATCATAAAGCCTTTGTCTCTGGTTTTTTGTACCCAACCAGATAATGTAACTTTTTTATTTATATCCTCGGCGCGTAATGCACCACAAGTATGACTTCTGTACATGAAAAAA
>CAZJGP010000094.1:0-2824 GCA_964545595.1 uncultured Flavobacteriaceae bacterium
TTATGATACGCAAAAAGATTTTTCGAAATACAAAACGTATAATTATTATCCAGATTTAAAAACAGGGTTAAGTGAGTTAGATAATAAACGGTTATTAGCTGCTACCGATGCTATAATGGCTGAAAAAGGGTTTACTAAAACGGATAATCCTCAAATAGAAATTAACTTTTTAAGTAGGCAATACGCAACACCATCAAACAATAGCATAGGTATTGGTATCGGGAGAGGACCTATCCAAATTGGAGGAGGTATCCCTATAAGAAGAGCAAACCAACGTATTCAAATAACGATAGATTTTTTAGATACAGCTACAAAACAACAAGTGTGGAATGCAGAGGTTGATGATACTCAAAACTCGCAGCAAACACCCGAAAGTAGAACTAGCTTTTTTAGTGTTATGATGCGTAAAGCATTGGCAAAGTACCCACCTAATAACTAGTTTGTACTGGTTTTAAAACTAATCGGTATATGATATTTTACGTTAACGGGTTTTCCTTTTCTTGTTCCAGGTTTAACATTAGGAATAGATTTAAGTATAGAAATTATTTCTCGTTCTAATTCATAAATCATACTTAATGCTTTTATGTTTGATATTTCTCCTGTTTTATTGAATTTGAAAATAGCATAAGATTTTATTTTTTTATCATAGATACCGTATTTTGTAAAGGAAGAAGAAGCTGTTTTTATAACATTAAGATCAATTTCTTTTAGTATATATTTAGAAATATAATGCTCCATACATTTTCTTTCAGCTTTGTAGGTTTCTTCAGAGTATATATCTTCAAGAAGATGGCAGCCTTTGTAAATAGGTGAAGTTATAGAGTCGTTTATATTAAATTTTTTCTTTTTCTTTTTTTTCCTCTTTATAATAGCATAACTATTAGTTTCATTATCTTTTTTTAATTTAAAAGAAATAGAATTTTGTTTGTTTATAAATAGAGAAGAAAAGGAAGTCGATTGTTTATTTAACTTAGCTTTAGATAATAAAAAGGCAATTTTGTCATGTGTGTTTTTGTCAAACCCTCTTAAGTTAGATCCTACTAATTCCTGTATAATTTCACCTTTGTTGTTCGTCCAGTACATTAGATTTATAGTAAATGTATTATATTTTTTATTTAGTTTTTTATCGATAGTATTAAAAATACTTTCATCTAAATTATTGAATACATATTTAGATAATTGCTTTTTGTAAACCTTTTTAGCACTTTTTTCATCAGTAGCTTTTGAAAAATCAAAAACATCAGGAGTGTCTGTTTTTTTAAAACATTTGTTGTAGTTTTTGTTAGAACAAATGCTAAAATCATAAATGCGTTTTTCTTGTTCTTGAGTATACTGAGACACTTTTTTTGAACTCTTAATTTCTTGAGCAAAAAAACTAGTAAAAAAAACAAATGAGAATATTAATGAATATAAGAGTTTCATGATAAATATTTTGTTTGAAAATACATAATTTTCATATTTAAGACGTTATTTTTTTTCTTTATTTATTTCTACACGTTGCCCTGCTGAATGACTGCTAAACTCTGGTGCATAAACCGATTGTAATTCGGTAATTCCGTTTGAAAAACTACCAGTTTGGTTTGCTACCACATCGTATTCTAATACATAATTACCTTTAGGTAAATAATCAAAAAAGAAATGTGTTGCTACATCTTTTGTGCTTTGATAAAAACGTAAACGGTCTTTGTATTGGTAACCCGATAATACTTGTAACGGTTCAAAACCACTTGCTCGCATATCTTTCAGGTGTACAAACTCCATTTCATTTTCGCTTTTAATTAATAAACGCACAGTTGCTTTATCGCCTATTTGTAATGGAGTAGTGGTAGTTATTTTTTTAAGCTCTGTGCCTTTATCGGTAGTTACTTTTTTATATAATTCTTTTTGAATAGCTAAAGGCGAATTTTCATCTGTTTTAATATTGTCTAAGTTTTCAAAATACTGCCAATAATACCCTCCATAACCGGTTACTTTACTTTTATTTGTTACCGAAATGTCTTTAAATTCTGATGTTATTTCTTTGGCATTCCAACGTGTTTTTAAGTAACCAGTACCTTGTTCTTTTTCCGTTTCAGAAAGTTTGTTAGTAGCTATTTTAGTGTTTCCTACTTTAATAATGGTGTTATCTTTTACCGATAGCCAATCATTACCTTGTAAAAGTAGTGCATAAGTAGCATCGGCTGTTTGTATAGTACTTTCCCAACGATTGGTACGCTTGTTTTTTAGTAAGTAAATTTTCAGTTCTTCAATATATTTTTTTGGTTGCTCCATTTCGGCAAAAGCCTCAATTAATAATGCTTGTGTGCTAATGGCATTTTTGTGCCACCACCAAGAGTTTTCGTTTTCTTTCCAGTACATACCGTTTTCTTTAGATTGTACGGCTGATTCGGTTAGCGCAGTAATAATTTTTTGTGCTACAGGACTATTTTCAAACCTATATAAACTTAATGCCAACAATCCTTTTTCGTAAATGGAGCGTTGTTGCCAATTGTTTTTTTGATAAGCTAATGCTTTTGTTACAATTTCTTTTACTTCTCCCTTTAAGGGGAAACGATTTTTATAAAAACTACGAGCATACGCATAATGAAGCAAGCTTACTCGTGTGTAAAAACCATCTGCGGATTTATTACGGTTTAAATATTTATTTAAATCATTTATTAATTTACGATCTAAAAATTGAATGGCTTTTTTAACCAGATTATCTGTTTTAGCTCGTTGGTTAGTAACTCCTAATTTTTCTAAATGACCAAAACCAGCTAATACATGTCGTGTAATAAAAGGGTTTGATTTACCACCTTTGAACCAAGGGAAACCACCGTTTGCA
>CAZJGP010000095.1:0-13053 GCA_964545595.1 uncultured Flavobacteriaceae bacterium
GTATTTATGCAAAAGAAAATGACTTTGAAAACACACTTCTTTTAAATACTGACAAAAAGGTTATTGAAGCTTCTAACGGAAATTTATTCCTTATAAAAGGAACTACCATAAAAACCCCTCCTTCTAAAGACGGGTGTATAAATGGTGTTCTTAGAAAACAACTTTTACGTATTTTAGAAAAAAATGCTGATTTAACTATTGAAGAGACCTCTATTTCTCCTATTGAATTACAAAAAGCAGATGAATTATTTGTTACCAATGTTATTGGCGGAATTACTAGTATCTCTAAATTCAGAAAGAAAAAATTTGACAACACGGTTACTAAAAAAGTATTAAACCTTTTAAATATAGATGTGCGCTTAAGAGGTGGTAGTTAAATAGTAATTACAACATAAATTAAAAAAGGCTGTTTTTCTAAACTAGAAAAAGAGCCTTTTTATTTATTGTATAAAAAAAGCCAACTTTAAAAGTCAGCTTTTTTATATTTATAATAGATAATTAATTATCTATGAATAGTTTGTGTTCTATCTGGACCTACAGAAACAATACTAATTGGAGTTTCTAATTCTTTTTCTAAGTAAGAAATATAATCGTTAAATTCTTTAGGGAATTCACTTTCTTTAGTCATACTTGTTAAATCCGCTTCCCAACCTTTTACTTCAGTATAAATTGGCTCTATATTTTCAGGCTCTATGTTATAAGGGAAATGCGTAATAACTTCTCCTTTATATTTATAAGCAGTACATATTTTAAGCGTTTCAAATCCACTTAAAACATCACCTTTCATCATCATTAACTTAGTTACTCCGTTAACTTGAACAGCATATTTAAGCGCCACTAAATCTAACCATCCACAACGACGTGCACGCCCTGTAGTTGAACCAAATTCATTACCAACTTTTGCCATTGTTGCTCCATCTTCATCAAATAATTCAGTTGGAAAAGGACCACTACCTACACGAGTAGTATATGCCTTAAAGATTCCGAATACATCTTTAATTTTATTTGGTGCAACACCCAAACCTGTACAAGCTCCTGCTGCAGTAGTATTAGATGAAGTAACGAATGGATATGTTCCAAAATCAACATCTAAAAGAGACCCTTGGGCTCCTTCTGCTAAAATTGTTTTTCCTTGGCGTTGTGCTTCAAATAAATATTCTTCACTGTCTATAAAAGTTAATTCTTTTAATTTTTCAACAGCTTCAAAAAATATAACTTCTTCTGCTTTTAAATCGTACTCTAATTCAACACCATGAAATTCGATCATAGCTTCATGCTTATCTGCTAAAGCTCTGTAACGTTCTTTCCAATCGGCCAATTCAAGATCACCAATTCTTAAACCATTACGACCTGTTTTATCCATGTAAGTTGGCCCAATACCTTTTAATGTAGAACCAATTTTTGCTTTACCTTTAGATAATTCGCTCGCTTGATCTAAAAAACGGTGTGTAGGCAAAATTATATGTGCCTTACGAGAGATTATTAATTTTGATTTAATATCAAGATTAAACTTCTCTAAGTTTTTAAGTTCTCTTTGAAAAATAACAGGATCAATAACAACACCATTACCTACTAAGTTAACGGCTTTATCATGAAATATTCCACTAGGAATAGTGTGCAATACATGCTTAATACCATCAAATTCTAAAGTATGACCTGCGTTTGGACCTCCTTGAAAACGAGCAATAATATCGTAATCTTTAGTTAGTACATCAACAATCTTACCTTTCCCTTCGTCTCCCCATTGAAGACCCAATAGCAAATTTACAGCCATTTGTTACTTGTTATTATTATTTTTAGTTCCGTAGAAATACAATGAGTGATTTGTAATTGTCACATCAAAAATTTCTTCTATAGTCTTTTTTATTTGTTGAATTCTAGGATCACAAAATTCTAAAACCTCACTTGTATCCGTAAGTATTAAATGATCATGCTGACGGTCAAAATAAGATTTTTCATATTGAGCCAAGTTTTGTCCGAACTGATGTTTACGAACTAACTTACAATCTAAAAGCAACTCTATAGTATTATAAAGTGTAGCCCTACTTACTCGATAATTCTTATTCTTCATTTTAATATACAAAGATTCGATGTCAAAATGCTCTTCGTTCTCGTATATTTCTTGTAGAATAGCAAATCTTTCAGGGGTTTTCCTGTGCTTGTGTTCTTCTAAAAAAGAAGTAAACACTTGCTTTACTATTTCTTGGTTGTCTTGATCTGGTTTTTGTGTATTCATCTCAAAAATAAAAAAGCAAAGTTAAGGTATTTTTTTACTTTTAATAAATTTTAAAATATGAAGTTTCCCACTTTATTAACAATATTTAACTAACAACTACTAACTCCTTGTTATTCTGTCTATTCCGTTGATTTTATTTAACTTTTGAATTAAAGTTTTCAATAAATTTTTATTCTTAACACCAACAGTAATTTCTCCTTCAAAAACCCCTCCTTCACTACTAAAAGTTATTTTATAAATTGCTACGTTCATATTATTCGAAATAACCTTTGTTACTTCATTTACCAACCCCATATTATCTATTCCGGTAAGTTTTAAATTAGCTTTAAACTCTTGCTGAGAAGAGTCTACCCATTTAGCTGACATAATACGATAAGCATAATTACTTTGTAATTGTAATGCATTTGGGCAATTATTTTTATGAACTTTTATTCCTTCATTTACCGTTAAAAAACCAAAAACAGCATCTCCCTGTATTGGGTTACAACAACTTGATAATTTATAATTTAACTTATCATTATCTCTACCAAAAACTAATAGATCATAATTATTAGTTATTTCGTCATTAGATACCCCATCAGGATTACCCGATTTACGCAATTTGTTTTTAAAGAAGTTTACAAACGTATTACTTCTACTTGTTGCGTACTCTTTTAACTTTTTATTATCAATGGTACCAAGCCCTACTCTGTAAAATAAATCTTGACTAGTTTTCAACCCGCAATAAGACACTAATTCATTTACCGTTCTTTCTCCTAAATTAATACGTAACGTTTTTAATTTTCTAGCTAATATTTCTTTTCCTTCTTTTGCTATAGTTTTACGTTCTTCATTAAGCGACGCTTTAATTTTGGTACGCGCTCTACCTGTAGTAACAAAATTTAACCACTGTTGAGTAGGTTTTGAATGTTTTGACGTTATAATTTCTACTTGATCTCCACTTTTTAAAACATGACTTAATGGAACTAATTTAGAGTTTACTCGAACCCCTCGAGTACTTGACCCTATCTCGGTATGTATACTAAAACTAAAATCTAAAGCTGTTGCTCCTTTTGGCAACGATTTTATTTCCCCTTTGGGTGTAAAAACAAAAATTTCTTTAGCAAATAAGTTTAATTTAAACTCCTCTACAAAGTCTACTGCATTAGTTTCATTATTCTCTAAAGCTTCCTGAAGTTTATCTAACCAAACATCTAGTACCTGATCTCCTTTTTCATCGGTATTTTTATATTTATAGTGTGCTGCATATCCTTTTTCTGCTATTTCGTGCATACGAGCACTTCTAATTTGAACCTCAATCCATTTATTGGCTGGCCCCATAACTGTAACATGCAAAGCTTCATAACCATTAGATTTAGGATTTGAAATCCAATCTCTTAAACGAACTGGGTTTGCTCTAAAATTATCGGTTACAATACTATAAATTTTCCAAGCTAAGAACTTTTCGTTTTTAAGGTCCGAATTATAAACAATTCGGATAGCAAACTTATCATACACTTCTTCAAAAACAACCGCCTGCTTAAGCATCTTTTTTCGAATAGAATAAATAGACTTAGGCCTACCTTTTATAGAGTAATTTAGCCCCTCGCTATCTAAACTTTCTTTTATAAGTTCTTTGAAAGACATTATGTAATCATCTTGCTCCTCTTTACTTTCTGTAATTTTTTGTTGAATATCATTAAAAACCTCAGGTTCTGTGTATTTTAAACCTAAATCTTCTAATTCCGATTTTATATTATACAACCCAATTCTATGAGCAAGTGGTGCATATATATATAATGTTTCCGATGCTATTTTAACTTGTTTATCACTTCGCATCGAATCCATCGTTTGCATGTTATGCAAACGATCGGCTATTTTTATAATAATAACTCTTACATCATCATTAAGTGTTAATAGCATTTTTCGATAATTTTCGGCCTGTAAAGAAATAGGCTTATCGTCATCTTTATCTAATATTGAAATTTTTGTAAGACCGTCTACAATTCTAGCTACCGTAATACCAAACAAACGTTCTAGATCATTAAGAGTATATTCTGTATCTTCTACAACATCATGCAATAATGCCGCTGCAATTGAAGTAGCATCCATACCAATTTCACTAGCTACAATTTTAGCTACTGCTATAGGATGAAAAATATAAGCCTCACCACTTTTTCGTCTTTGCTCCATATGTGCATCAACCGCTGTGTCGAAAGCTAAACGTATCATTTTTTTATCATCATCACTTAACGTGCGATAACTTATACGTAATAACTCTTTATATTCTTTTGCTATTAGTTTATTTTCTTCTTCAATATAAGCTTCTGTCATATCTATTAAAAATACAATTTAGACGGTTAAGAAACAACAATGGCTCATAAACTTTTGTTTATGGGCCATTGTTCTTACATTTTTAGTAAATTAATTAAGCACGCAAATTACGTATACGCTTAATTAACGAAGGGTGAGAATAGTGATAAAATTCATAAGCAGGATGCGGAGTTAAATTACTTAAACTATTCTTTGATAATTTTTTTAAACTTTGCACTAAAGCCTCTGGTCCAAAAGTTTCTTTAGCATAATCATCAGCTTGATATTCAAATTTACGAGACATCAAATTCATTAACAATCCTGTAATTTCAGAAATTGGAGTATACAAAATTCCAAAAGCTATTAAACCTATATGAAACGTTGGTTTAGCAACCCCTAAAGCACTTGAAAGGTTTGGGCTAGATACAAATAATGACAACAACCAAAGTGTAAAACCTGTTAAAAGCACCGAAGCCACCAAATTAAATATAATATGCTTTCTTTTATAGTGACCAACTTCATGCGCAAATACAGCTACAATTTCATCTTCTTCTAAATCATTAATTAATGTATCAAACAAAGTCACTCGTTTTTCACTACCAAAACCAGAAAAATAGGCATTTGCTTTTGTGCTTCTTTTAGAACCATCAATTACAAAAATCTTATCTAACTTAAACCCTACTTTGTTTCCGTAAGCTTCAATCTTATCTCTTAAAGAGCCTTCTTCTAATGGTGTTTGTTTATTAAACAAAGGCACTATTAATTTAGCATAAAACATATTCATTAATAAAGAGAATACAGCTACTAAAGCCCACGCGTATAACCAAAATTTTGGCCCAGCTACACCATAAAACCAAATAATTAAAGCTAAAATTCCACCACCTACAACAGCCATCATTAACCATCCTTTAATTTTATCTCCAAAAAAAGTTGGTACTGACATTTTATTAAATCCGAATTTTTCTTCAATTACAAAATTCTTATAATATCCAAAAGGAGTTGTAATAATATCACTCCCTATCATTATAATTCCAAAGAAAATTAAACCAACAACAATTGCATTGTTTGAAAACGTACTTGCAAAATCATTTACTTTCTGAAAACCTCCTACAAAGAAAAAAACCAATGTAAGTACTAACGAAAACAAGCTAGATATTAAACCAAATTTATGATTTGCTTTTTTATAATCCATTGATTTTTTATACTCATCATCAGGATATACATCTTCTAATTCTTGTGGCAACTTAGCACCGTATTGTTTAGCATTTAAGCTATCTAAAACATACTCAACTAAAAAGTTGATAATTATAATAGCTATTAATATATAAAAGATATTTGTTGGATTCATTTTTTATTAATTTGATTGCAAATGTACAAATTGAGTTAGAAACCTCGCTGTCTTTTTGCTTCAAAAATAAGGATTCCAACCGCAACAGAAACATTCATAGAATCTATGCTTCCGCTCATTGGAATTATTATATTTTGTGTGGTATTTTCTCGCCACTCCTTACTTAAACCATCATGTTCTGTACCTACCACAATTGCTGTAGATCCTTTAAAATTTTGCTCGTGATAAGAAATAGAACTTTGAAGAATAGCTCCATATATATTAATCTTTTTACTTTTTAAGTATTCTATAATTTCGGTAGTAGCCCCTGTTGCAATATTGTTTGTAAAAACACCACCTACACTCGATCTAATTACATTCGGGTTATACAAATCAGTTTTAGGGTTTGCTATAATTACAGCATCCACATTTGCTGCATCGGCTGTACGTAAAATAGCCCCTATATTACCTGGTTTTTCTGGTGCTTCTGCAACCAATATTAATGGATTATCTGTTTTTAATTGCAACATTGACACATGAGTATCTTTGAATATTGACACCCCTATAACCCCCTCTGTAGTTGCTCTATATGCTAATTTCGAATAAACCTCAGCACTAACCTCTATTATATTAATATTTGATAACCAATTTTTAAAAGTAGATTCAAAAACATCTAAAGTAATAATAGAAGTACAAACATAAATATCTAAAACTTGATATTCCGCCTTTAAGGCTAATTGCAATTCTAAAACTCCTTCTATTAAAAAACGCTTTTCTTTTTTTCTAGAACGCGACTTTTCTTTCAATTGCAACAACTGTTTAATTGTTGAGTTTTGCGGACTATCAATTTTTTTATACATAGATTACAAAGATAGTTTCAGCTTATAACCTAAACCAAAAAAAAACTGCATTATCACAATAAATAATACAAGGTTTTTAATTATTCTTTTACGTATAGAATTAATTAGAGTTCAATTTCCTATCATTATTAATTTTTAAAATTAAAAGAGTTTCTATAAAACCTTCCAATTTTAATCTTTTAACAAAAAAAACCGCCATAAAGGCAGTTTTTTTCAATATTGAGATTTCTATAAAGTTTAGAAATAAATTATTTTACTTGTGCAACTATCGCTTTGAACGCCTCTGGGTTGTTCATTGCTAAATCTGCTAATACCTTACGGTTAAGTTCAATATTTTTAGATTTTAATTTCCCCATAAATTGAGAGTAAGACAAACCTTCTTGTCTTGCTCCTGCATTAATACGGGTAATCCATAATGCACGGAAAGTTCTTTTCTTATTTCTACGGTCTCTATAAGCATAAGACATTGCTTTGTCAACCGCATTTTTTGCTACTGTCCAAACGTTTTTACGACGTCCGAAGTAACCTTTTGCTTGTTTTAGTACTTTTTTTCTACGAGCTCTTTTGGCTACAGAATTTACTGATCTAGGCATAATTTAAATTTTTTAGTAGCAGGCGACCGATAATCGGTACTTCTATAAATAAGTATTACAACTTATTTGCCCAACTCCTGGGTTTATTACTAATTTTAACCGAATAACATTCAGTTTAACTAATTACTTTAAACGTAATTGAGTTAAAATGTTTGCTTCATCATTTTTGTGCACTAATCCATCATGAGTTAATGCAAGCTTACGTTTTTTAGACTTCTTTGTTAAGATGTGACTTTTAAACGCGTGCTTTCTTTTAATTTTTCCAGTACCTGTAAGCTTAAAACGCTTTTTAGCACTAGATTTTGTCTTCATTTTAGGCATAATATCCTGTTTTATATATAAAAATCTCTCTATTCTGTATTTGACAATAAAGCATTAGCCTATGTTAATACATAAACTAATGCTTTATCATAAAATGAGTTTTTAAAAACTCTATTTTGTTTTTTTAGGAGAAATAAACATAATCATACGTTTACCCTCTAACTTTGGCATTTGTTCTACTTTACCAAGTTCTTCCAATTCTTGCGCTAATTTCAATAAAAGAATTTGCCCTTGATCTTTATAGATTATAGAACGTCCTTTAAAGAAAACATAAGCCTTAAGCTTAGCACCTTCTTGTAAAAACTTTTCAGCATGCTTCTTTTTAAAAGCATAATCATGCTCATCTGTGTTAGGTCCAAATCTAATTTCTTTAACAACTACTTTTGTTGCCTTAGATTTTAGAGCCTTATCACGTTTTTTCTGTTCATAAAGGAACTTTTTATAGTCCATTATTTTACAAACAGGTGGCACTGCTTTAGGCGAAATTTCTACTAAATCCAATTCTTGCTCCTCGGCTAAACGTAAAGCTTTACGTGTATCATATACACCTATCTCTACATTATCACCAACAAGACGCACTTCTTCGGCTCTAATATAACGGTTGATCTTATGTGGATCTTCCTTTATTTCCCTTACAGGTCTTTTCGATCTTTTTCTACGAATTGCTATGACTGAAAAATTTTAATTAATATAAATTTATCCGTTAAATACGGCTAATGTCTTACTTACTTCTTCTTTAACAACTGCTACAAATTCTTCAATTGTTAATGTTCCTATGTCTTCTTTATTTCCGTGTTTACGAACCGATACCGTACCTTCTTTCTCTTCATTTTCCCCTATAATTAACATATATGGATATTTATTCATCTCGGCCTCACGAATCTTTTTACCAATAGTTTCATTTCTATTGTCAACAAGACCACGAATTTCGTGATTTTCTAGCTCATTTAAAACTTTTTCGGCATATTTCTCGTATTTCTCACTTAAAGATAAGATAATTGCTTGTTCTGGCATTAACCAAAGTGGAAAGTTTCCTCCTGTATGCTCTAACAAAATAGCTATAAAACGCTCTAAACTTCCAAATGGAGCTCGGTGAATCATTACCGGTCTATGCATTTCATTATCCGAACCTTTATATTCTAAATCAAAACGCTCTGGTAAGTTATAATCTACTTGAATTGTTCCTAATTGCCAGCTACGCCCTAAAGCATCTTTAACCATAAAGTCTAATTTAGGTCCATAAAAAGCAGCTTCACCACTTTCTACAACATAATCTAAACCTTTTTCTTTAGCTGCATTTATAATAGCATTTTCTGCCTTTTCCCAGTTTTCAACGTTACCTATGTATTTTTCTGGCTTATCTAAATCACGAACAGAAACCTGTGCTGTAAAATTATCAAAACCTAATGATCCAAATACATATAGCACTAAATCAATTACTTTTTTAAATTCTTCATCTAGTTGCTCTGGTGTACAAAAAATGTGCGCATCATCTTGCGTAAATCCACGAACACGAGTTAACCCGTGTAGTTCTCCACTTTGCTCATAACGATAAACCGTTCCAAACTCAGCGTAACGCACTGGTAAATCTCTGTATGACCATGGTCCTGCCTTATAAATTTCACAATGGTGCGGGCAGTTCATTGGTTTTAACAAAAACTCTTCTCCCATTGCAGGAGTATTAATTGGCTGAAAACTGTCTTCACCATATTTTGCATAGTGACCACTAGTTTCATATAATTCTTTTTGACCAATATGAGGAGTAATTACCATTTCGTAACCAGCCTTCTTTTGTGCTTTCTTTAAGAAATTCTCTAAACGTTCACGTAAAGCAGCTCCTTTAGGTAACCATAAAGGTAACCCTTGACCTACACGTTGAGAAAAGGTAAATAACCCTAATTCTTTTCCTAATTTACGGTGGTCTCTACGTTTAGCTTCTTCAAGTAATTCTAAATATGCTTTTAAATCTTTTTGTTTAGGAAAAGATGTTCCATAAACACGAGTTAATTGCTTATTATTTTCATCACCTCTCCAATAAGCACCTGCTATACTCATTAGTTTTACTGCTTTTATGTAACCTGTATGAGGCAAGTGCCCTCCACGACATAAATCAGTAAATGTATCATGCTTAACAAATGTAATAGTACCATCTTCTAAGTTTTCAATTAACTCAACTTTGTACTCATTACCTTGCTCTTTGTATGTATTTAAAGCTTCTTCTTTAGAAACTGACTCAATATTAAACTCATGCTTACCACGAGCTATTTCTAACATACGTTTTTCAATTTTACCAAAATCTTTATCTGATATAGATTGATCTCCTAAATCAACATCATAATAAAATCCGTTATCAATTGCTGGACCTATACTTAATTTTACACCAGGGTATAACTGTTCTAAAGCTTGCGCTAGAACGTGTGCAGAAGAATGACGAAAAGCTGTTTTTCCTTCATCATCATTCCAGGTATACAAAGTTAAGTTTCCATCGGTGGTCAGTTCTGTAGCTGTTTCAATGGTTACTCCATTAAAGTTTGCAGACAACACGTTACGTGCAAATCCTTCGCTTATATCTTTAGCAACTCCCATTGCTGTAATACCACTTTCGTAGTTTCTTACTGACCCGTCAGGTAAGGTAATATTAATCATATATATGTATACTTATAAACCACAAATATAATTACTATATCTGCATGTACAAAGCTCTTTTGTAATTAGAAGACTTTATTTTTCAAAGTCTATATATTCTGTATTTGAATAACAATTTAAACTATTGTTTTTAGCAAAACCTATCATACAAATACCTGCTTTTTTTGCTATATCTATAGCCAAACTTGTTGGTGCTCCAATTGCAACAACTACCGGAACTCCTGCTATAGCTGCTTTTTGAATCATTTCGTAGCCTACTCTTCCGCTCAACACTATAATTGTATTAACAAATGAATTACCTTCTATGAGCCGATTGCCTATTATTTTATCTAAAGCATTATGCCTACCTATATCTTCTTTAACACTAATTAAACTTCCGTTAGAAGTAAACAGCGCACAGGCATGAATACCCCCTGTATATTTAAACAACAATTGCTCAGAACTCAACAAGCTAGGAAGTTTGACTATAGTCTCAACGCTTATTTTTTTTAAAAGCTCATTTTTAGAGAAACGAATACTTAATTGTTCCAAAATTAATTTACCACATACCCCACAACTAGAAGTACTAGTGAAATTTCTTTTTAAAACCTTTGTGTTTACTCTAATTAAATCTTTTAAAGTTATTCTTAATTTATTTTTTTTAGACTCTGCTGTCTTTACACAGTATCTAATATGCTTAATTTCATTGTACGATTTTATTATTCCTTCATTAAAAAGAAAACCTACCGCTAATTCGTTATCATTACCTGGACTTCGCATTGTTAAAACAACTTCTGTCTCAACTACACCTAGCTCAGAATTATGAATTAATAAAATTTCTAAAGGCTCTTCAACTGCAACTAAATCTTCCTCTATTGAAGGATTTCCTGAAGAAACCCATTTATTAATTTTATAATTTTTTAATGCTAGTTCAGGCATATTACATTTATGTTTTTTTAAAAATTACAATGTAGATATTAAAATAGAATTAATCAATTTAATATCTTAAACTAACACACCTTTACATATGCCAACAATTAATCTATCTAATTTAAAAATCAACATAATAACGACCTAATTTTCTTACAAAGAAAAAGCAAGCAATCGTTAAATAAAAATGTAATTTGCCATAAAAATCACTTATCGTATTTATGGTTGTGAATAAGAAACACGAATTACAATATATAAAACTAGGCCAGTTAACAAATGTTAATAACACACAAGTAGGATTTGTTTTAAAGACAGAGGTTTTTGATAGTCTTAAAGAAATTAATCATGTAGTAAACAAATTAATTAAAGTTAAAGGTTATGTAAAACATGATAAAATATTACTTAGTAAGCATAATGATATTAAAGTAGTTATTAAGATAACTTATTAACCCAACCAACCTTCTCTATCTAAGCTTCTGTATTGGATAGCTTCTGTTATATGATACTCTTTTATATCTTCTGAATTATCTAAATCTGCTATTGTTCTTGAAACTTTTAAGATTCTATCATAAGCTCTTGCAGACAAGTTTAAACTTTCCATTGCTTTTTTTAATAGGTTTTTTGAATTTTCTGACAATTCACAATACTCTTTTATCTGTTTAACCGACATTTGTGCATTGTAATGCACGTTTACCTTTTGTAAAAATCGTTCTGTCTGAATTTTACGAGCTGCTATTACTCTTTTTCTTACTTCAATACTAGATTCTCCTTTTCTATCGTCACTCAATTTATCAAAAGGCACTGGTGTAACTTCAATATGAATATCTATTCTATCTAACAAAGGACCTGAAATTTTACTTAAATAACGTTGCATTTCAGCTGGCGAAGAGGCTACTGGTGCATCTGGGTCATTAAAATATCCACCAGGACTAGGGTTCATACTTGCCACTAACATAAAACTAGAAGGATAAGTAATTGTAAATTTAGCCCTAGAAATTGTAACCTCTCTATCTTCTAAAGGCTGACGCATAACTTCTAAAACCGTTCTTTTGAACTCTGGCAACTCATCTAAAAATAGCACTCCATTATGCGCTAACGAAATTTCTCCTGGCTGAGGGTAACTACCTCCTCCAACAAGAGCTACATCTGAAATAGTATGATGAGGACTTCTAAATGGTCTTAACGACAATAAACCAACCTCATCTTTCAAACGACCAGACACACTATGTATTTTTGTAGTTTCTAATGCTTCATGTAAAGTCATTGGAGGTAATATACTTGGTAACCTTTTTGCTAACATTGTTTTACCACTTCCTGGTGGGCCTACCAAAATAATATTATGCCCACCTGCTGCTGCTATTTCCATACAACGTTTAATACTTTCTTGTCCTTTTACATCTTCAAAATCAAAATCAGTATTATCATTTGCAAGCTCAAATTCTTTTCTAGTATCTACAACTGTTTTTTTTAAAGAAATATTTTTATCAAAAAAATTAATAACCTCACTTATATGTTCCACCCCGTAAACTTCTAGATTATCAACAATCCCTGCTTCTTTAGCATTTTGTTTAGGTAAAATAAAACCTTTAAAACCTTCTTCCCTTGCATTTATAGCAATAGGTAAAACTCCTCGGATGGGTTGTAAACTTCCATCCAATGAAAGTTCTCCCATTATTAAATATTCTTCAATTTTAGGTGCTATAATTTGATTACTTGCTGTTAGAATTCCTATGGCTAAGCTTAAGTCATAAGCAGCTCCTTCTTTGCGTGAATCGGCAGGAGCCATATTTATAGTAATCTTTTTTCCAGGAAACTTATACCCTACATTTTTAAGCGCTGCAGCAATACGGTAACTACTCTCTCTAATAG
>CAZJGP010000096.1:0-3050 GCA_964545595.1 uncultured Flavobacteriaceae bacterium
TAGTTGCCATTTTTGGAAACTTTATAAACCGTGCCGTAGTTTTAACTAACAAATATTACGATGGTATAATTCCTGCTCCAGCAGAATTACAAGACATTGATAAAGAAACTTTCGAAAAACTTAAAGCATATCCTGCTGTTATAGCTAGTTCTATTGAGCGTTACCGTTTCCGTGAAGCATCGCAAGAAATGATGAATGTTGCTCGTTTAGGAAACAAATATTTAGCCGATTTAGAACCTTGGAAATTAGTTAAAACGGATGAGGCTCGAACACAAACAGTAATGTATGTAGCATTACAAATTGCTTCGGCTTTAGCTACTTTATGTGAGCCATTTTTACCATTTACAAGTACTAAACTAAAAGGTATTTTAAATATTGAAAATTCTTTCACTAAGTGGGAAGATATTTTAAACGCAGAAAACTTTTTACCTGCGGGTCATCAAATTAACAAGGCTGAATTATTATTCTCTAAGGTCGAAGATGAAACTGTGCAGTTTCAATTAGATAAATTAGAAGCTACTAAAAAAGCAAACGCAAATGCTTTAAAAGAAGCTGAGCCTCAAAAAGACATGACTACGTTTGAAGACTTTAGTAAAATGGATATGCGAGTAGGAACTATTGTTGCTGCCGAAAAGATGCCAAAAGCTAAAAAATTATTAGTTTTAAAAGTTGATACTGGTATTGATACTCGTACTATAGTGTCAGGTATTGCAGAACATTTTGCTCCTGAAGCTATTATTGGAAAGCAAGTAACTGTTTTAGTAAACCTTGCTCCAAGAAAATTACGTGGTGTAGAAAGCGAAGGAATGATTTTAATGACTGAAAATTCAGAAGGAAAACTAGTTTTTATCAACCCTGATGAAGATAAAGTAAATGCTGGTGAAACTATTAGTTAAATAGTTTCCATTCAAAATAAAAAAAGGGTTTCAAATTAGTAATTTGAAACCCTTTTTTATTGGTTTTAACTATCATAAAAAATAACATTTAATTATCGTAAGCGTTTTCTTTCAAAAAAATTATATTTGTTTTAAACATAAACATTGTACTAAAAAAATAAACATGCATAAACTAATACTAATATTTGGTGCTCTTTTACTATTATTTTCTTGCTCTTCTAGCTCTGAAGATATTGCTTCTAACAGTCCTGAATTACAAGAAGTCACCTTTTCATTTACACCAATAAACAGGGTGCCTTTAACCTCTTCTTCCGTTAATCAACGTATTTCGAATGATATTTTAACTAATAAAAACTCTTCTTTATTAACATCTGACGAAAATAATATAGAACCCTTTGCACTAATAATAAGTATTATAAACTCAAATAATGAAGTTATAATTAGTAATCAACAGTTACTTTTATCTAGCGCTGATGGAATTAATTTTATAAGTGAACCTGTTAACTTAGAAACGGGAAACTTTAGCATTACTATATTCAATGTTATCAACTCTGAGAATGAAATTATTTTCGCTATTCCTGCTGAAGGTTCTGAATTGTCTGACACAACTAACACAACTTTACCTATTCCCTTTACCGTAGAGAATACTGTGGGTAATAGCCCTCCTACAGTAGCAACTCCTGAAGTAATATCTGTTTTAAATACAGATACACCTGAGCTATTTGGCTTAGCCTCTTTTACTTTTGATGTTGTTTTTAGGCAAAGTTTATTTTTAATTGCTACAGAATCTACAAACGATATTATTAATAATATAACCTCAACTTATACTCTTACAGTAGAAGGTAGTACTTTTTCATTAACTGGAACTCTTGATAATGGGTTAAACAACTTAATATTACCTGTTTTTACAGATGATACTGAAATTTCTTTAACCCTAACTCATGATGCTGTAAGCCAAACTGAAATAATTACAAGTGGGCAAATAAATAATTACACCCAAGAAAATCCATTAGTAATTAATTTTGTAAATGAAGTGCCACTAACTACTCCTCCTGTACCTACATTTACTTATTCTTCAATACCTGACTATTCTTTTCAAACATTTGTAAACACTACACCTAATACCGGAACAGCTCAATGGACTTTACCAATTGGAGCAACAGTAGTTGGTGGTTCTCTTACCAGTGAAGAGATTGATGTTCAATTTCCTAATTCAGGAAATTTTGAAATCGGTCTAGAAGTTACCTCTTTTGGAATTAATGAAAATGGAGAACCAGTACAATTAACTGGCGAATCTACTCTAGAAGTTCCTATAGTAACGTCTTTAAACGAAATCCCTGATCCTATTATTATAGCAGGAGATTTTGAAAGACCTGAAGAGCTTTTTATTACAGATGAAGGATTAGGTCGACTTGATCTAGGAAAAGAATATTGGATTGCTGATGGTGTATCAACAAGAGTATTTGACCCTAGAACAAATTCTATACCTTTTGAACTATTTACAGCCTTCCCTGGAGCAACAAGTAATGACATAGATTGGTTTGAAACTGGCTCTTTTAATAGGGTACGAACTACAAGTCAAGGCCGATTTGGGACAGCAGCTAGTTGGAATCCTGGTGATCAAAGAGTAGCTGTTCAATACATTGAAGTTATACCAGGAGTTGATTATGAAGTTTCATTTTATTATTCTAACGATGCTGCTTCTACTACTGAAGCATTACGTGCTTTAATATTAGATGAAAACGTTACTACTGAAGCACAATTATCTATATCTAGCAATATTTTAGCTGAAACTATTACTACAAGTACTTCTCAAGTATATGTAGAAGAACGTATTTCTTTTACTATAGATTCTCCTGAAAGAAATGCTATCAAATTATATTTTAATACAACGGATATCTCTGCAGATTTTAGGTTAGATGATATTACTATTGCAATCGATTAAATTCTGTATTAAAAATTAGGCTTTATATAAAAAGTTAAAAAAACTTATATGAAAAAAATAATAACATTATTCTGTTCAATACTTATTCTTGTTTCTTGTTCTTCGGACACAGAAGAGGCAATCACCGATTCTGGATCAGTAGCTTTTTCGTTTTCTGGCATTAACAACAATTCTTCACAAATAGAAAACAGTAGTGAATCAAATAGCAC
>CAZJGP010000097.1:0-8571 GCA_964545595.1 uncultured Flavobacteriaceae bacterium
CTTTACGAATGTCCAAGTAATAACGAAATACAAAAATCATGTTTAATTCATTTAATAAGGAAGATAAGAAAGCAATGGAAAAATTAGAAAGAAAGGTAGCAGTTGTAACAGGAGTTACTAGTGGGTACCAATTTAATATCAACACAAGAATTTATCAATAACGGAGCAAAGTAGTTCTTTTTGGTAGAGGTCTATAAGGTTTAGATCAATAAAACTGGAATGAATGATGAACACACTTTTAAAAGTAAAATTTAAAAATTTAAAATTATGAAAATTAATAAATATATATTATCAGCATTGGCTGTAGCTATAGGTACTCTATTTGCTGTTTCTTGTGGTGACGATGATAACAATAATAGCAGCACTCCTAACCAACCAACTGAAGCAGTTACATTTGCAGCTGCTCCTAGTTTTAGTGAATCATTTAGGGATGCTAATAATTCAGTCACAGTAATTACAGAAGAAACTGTTAGATATCACGTTGCAAATATTATAGATGGTATTTTTACAGTTACTATGATAGAAACTGCTACAGATCTCATTTTTATAGATGTAGGTCCCGATAGTGAATTGATTACTTTTCTTCCAATACTTGATGAATCAGGAGGTGAATTAAGAGCATATGCTGATGCTATTGGTAAGCCTTTATCTATAATAATGACACATGAACATTTCGACCATTGGGGTGGTATGGCTAGTTTTCAAGATGTTCCAGTGTACGCACATTCTGATGTTGCTCCACTTTTAATGGCTAGTGAAGGTTTTACAAGTAGATATGGTAGTACTGAAGTTACTGCTATTGAATCTTCTTTAGAACTTGGAGGCTTAACCTTTAATTTTGATACTATACAAAATTCTGAAACAGGAGAAAACTCGTACATATACATAGAGAGTCTTCAAGCTGTTTTTGTTGCTGATTTAGTATATAATAGAGCGCATAATTATATTAGAGAATATACACCTCTTGACGGAACAGATGAAATACAAAATTGGCTTGACGCTTTAGGAGTGTTAAATGATAAATTTGGAACCTATGCTCATATTTTTTGTGGACATGGTGGAACAACAACAGACATACCTGAAGTTATACGTTTAAATGAAGAATATTTAACCATAGCACGAGATTTAATAAAAGGAGATCAATTATTGACTCAAGAAGGTAAAATTGGTCAACAAGCTGCAACGAATAACGAAGTGGTTGATGAATTAATTTTACTTTATCCTTTAGGACCTCCTACTAATTACAAGGTGAGTGGTTCAGGTTTCGCAAGACCTGACGCTTTATTTCCTGGAGATCCTGGTGCCGTTTGGTTTGAATAATAGAATTATGCTATATATTTAAAAACAAATATAATAGTAAGTACAAAAAAGCACAAACTTTATGGTTTGTGCTTTTTTATTCAAGTATCTGAATTATATTTTAGATATATTTCTTAGCTTAAATAAGATCAAAAATAGAGTCTACAGCAACATAACGTTCTACATTGAAACCTTCGGCGTATTGCACACCAATCATACGGCCTAGATCATAAGATCGGTATTTTAAAAATTCTAAATATTGTTTTCCGGAAATTACAATTTCAGGTTCCTTATCGCCGAATTTTTCATTGTAAAATTGTGATTTATAGGCTAAACAACTTTCTATTTTAGTATCTATAAAACCTGTAACATCTACAACAAAATCTGGCTCTTTTATATTCCATTGAATAGTGTGTAAAACTTGCTGAGGTCGCCATTGTTCTTGAGGTATACCGTTTATAGAAGTTTCTATTTTACGTAGTCCAGATAAAAAACAAGCATCGCTTACCAATTTACTACCTCTACCATGATCTGGATGGCGATCGGTTTCAGCATTAGTAATTATAATTTCAGGTTTATACTTACGAATCATTTTAATGACTTCAAGCTGATGTGCTTCATCATTTATTAAAAATCCATCTCTAAATTTAAGATTTTCGCGTACGGTAAGGTTTAAAATTTTTGCAGCATCTTTGGCTTCTTCATCTCTAATTTCCGGAGTTCCACGAGTACCTAATTCACCTCTAGTAAGATCTACAATACCCACTTTTTTACCTCGTGCTGTTTCTTTTGCAATGGTTGCTCCACAACACATTTCTATATCATCAGGATGGGCTGCAATAGCCAATATATCAAGCTTCATCTATTTATTGTTATTATATAATCAGGATTATTTATTAGACATTAAAAGGAGAAAAGTCTATAAATTCATTATTCACTTGGTGGTGATTAACTGTTTTTATCCAATGTTTTATTTCAAAGGTCCAAAACCTACCTGTTTCACCCGATTTGTGAAAGTCTTTATCAGAATGTTGCTCAAATTCTAAGGCAGCCAAACCACTAAGTTGTAGTGTTTGTCCTGTTTTATAATCTATAAAAAGTAAAGCCGCTTTTGGGTTTTCATAAATATTTCCTAACGTGCTAAACATGCTATTCCCTAAATAATCAGGTACACGTAAATGGCCATTTTCTAAAATTTCAACAAAACCAGGATTTCCACCTCTGTGTGATGATTCTATGTCACCTGTTTTAGTTTGCGTTGTTATAAAAAATGTATGCGCATTTACAATCCACTCTTTTTCTGAAGCATTTAAAATAGTTCCGTTTTCCGTTTTAGGATCTAATGTTGGTGAATTTTTAGGTAATTCAATAACTTCTCGTTGAATATGTTTAGGACAACTAGGATACCCCATGTTAATATTAAAACTAAGTAAGTTGTCTTTTTTTGTAGCATTACCCCAAGCTCTATATCTAGCTCTTCTTTCTGCTTCATGAAACAATAAGCCTACGGTCGTATTTGTTTCAATGTTGTTAAAAAAAATATCATTTTTGTTACTTGTTATTTTCGATAAATCAAATGTTATTTCGTGTATGGAAGGCACATTAATAAAACTTCTTTCACCCACTATTAAAGATGACCAAAGATTACCCTGAGAATCTTGACTACCAATAAAAGCTAATATTTGATATTCCAAAAAAGGTATAGATCTTTCATGAAGACAATCTGCAAGCATAGGTATCCTCATTTTAGCAATCTCTCCCTCTTTTGTTATTTTCTGTACTGCCAATTGACCGTTGGTAAAAGTGTGTGCCATAACATTATTAATTTATTTGTAATAGGTTAGGTTTGTAAAACTTCTTTTTAACTAACAAATAGTGTTTAGAAATTATATATAATACATAGATTCTAAACACTATTAATTAGGTTATATAATTAGTTGAAAATTATTTAGTTCCTTTATTCATAAATATTCTAATTTTTTCAATGATATCATCACCATCTTCTTCTAATGCAAAATGACCCGTATTATAAATATTATAATCTATGTTTTTTACATCTTTTTTGAAAGCTTCGGCACCACTTTCAGGGAAAAAAGCATCGTTTTTACCCCAAACAACTAATAATGGAGGTTGATTATCTCTTAAATACTGTTGCCATTTAGGGTATAATTTAATGTTATTCTGATAATCATAAAATAAATCTAAGTTTACAGCGTGTGCGTTTGGTCTTGATAATCTTAAATAATCTAAGTGCCAAGTATCAGGATTGATAGTTTCAATATTTCTAACACCATGTGTATATTGCCATTTTAATCCTTCTAAAGAAAAAACAGGTAATAAAGCTTTTTCTGTTTCTTTGTTTCTGTTTTTCCAAAGTGGTCTAACGCCATCCCAACCTGAACCAAGGCCTTCTTCATAAACATTTCCATTTTGCGTAATAATACCATTTACTCTTCCCGGGTGCGCAGTGGCAATTCTCATACCTATTGGAGCACCATAATCTTGAATCATTAAAGTGTATGAGTTTACTTGCTTTTTTTCTAAAAATGCATCAACTGTAGTAGCTAAATTATCAAAAGTATATTCGAATGATTTAGCATCTGGAAAATCACTATTTCCAAAACCAGGATAATCAGGAGCAATTAAATGAAATTCGCCTGCTAATTGGTTTAATACTTTTCTGTATTGATGAGAAGAAGAAGGGAAACCATGTAATAATACAAGTGTTGGGTTTTTAGTATCTCCAGCTTCTCGGTAAGCGATATTTATTCCATTAACTTCTATAGTTTTATATAGTGTTGGAACAGGTACTACTTTTGTTTCTACTACAGTAGCTATTGTTTTTGTTGCATCTACAACAGTATTAGTAGAAGCTTCTTTACAGCCGACAATTGCAAGCGTAAATAGTAAACTTATTATGCTAAATTTTTTCATTGTATTTAATTATTTATGATTTTAATTTTCTTTCCGTTTCTTTTATTTTAAGGTCATTAATGCTAGCAAACCTTTTTTGCATCAATCCATTTTCGTCAAATTCCCAATTTTCATTACCATAAGCCCTAAACCATTGTCCATTTTCATCATGGTATTCATATTCAAATCGAACAGCAATTCTATTATCTTGGTAAGCCCAAAGTTCTTTTTTAAGCACATAATCTAATTCGTATTTCCATTTATCCTTCAGAAATTCTTGAATTTCATTTCTTCCATTAATGAATTTATTTCTATTGCGCCATTCAGAATCTATAGTATAGGCTTCTGAAATTTTCACCACATTTTTATTGTTCCAAGCATCTTCAGCCATTTGTACTTTTTGAGTTGCTGTTTCCTGATTGAAAGGAGGTAACGGATGTTTTTTTTCCATATTTTATATTTTTAACCGAACATTCGGTAAATTATATTTGTAAATTTTTTTATTCTGAATTTCAGAAGAGTATCTTCTTTTTGTTATTATGTAATAGTTAAATATTTAGATTCTATTTCTTTTAAGGTATTTTCAAAAATAGATAAGTCATTCATTCCTTTTGTTACGATAAGACTTCCTTGAATTTCAATTAAAGTTTTAACAGCTAATTCATTAGCCCTTATTTTAGACAAGCCGATAGATAAGCCAAATTTTGTAAAAGCTGTAATCCATTTATGCATACCATTTTTAATTTGAAAATCAAATAACTCGATACTTTGACCAATAGATAAAGCTCTAAAAATACAAGTCTCTTTTCCGTTATCATAAGAGTTCCTAATTTGTATTAAAGCTTTTTGTAATCTTTCTTTAGGGGCTAATTCTTCGTTTAGTAATACTTTAAAAATATGCTCATCTACCCAATCTTCAATATATGCCAAAACCGCATTAGCCATTTCTTCCTTCCCTTTAGGGAAACGGTGGTATAAACTCGCTTTTTTAAGACCAGTACTTTTAGCTAATTCAGCCAAACTAGTACCTTCATATCCATTAGATCTAAAAGATTTTATTAGACTAGCTATTATCTCTTCGTCTTGTACTTTTTGAGGTCTCATAGTACAAATATACAAAGATATTTTAATTACCGAACGATTGGTAATATTATTTGTGTTTATAATTATTTTATTATCTTTTTTATGTAAACATATTGTATTGATTTATTGTTGCTTATGGTGTTTTGTTAAATATGTTTTCCTAAAATTACCATTTATATACTGTTTTGTGCTATTTTAAACTTTTAAGCTAAAGGTATCTTTGTAAGACAAGTAGAAATCATTTAAATATATATTATGAGTAAAAGAGCATTAATAGTAGGAGGAAGTAGTGGAATTGGTAAAGCAACAGCAGAAACTTTATTACAACAAGGATGTGAAGTACATGTTGTAGGAACAAACGCTACAAAATTAGAAGCCTTTAAAAGTGAATCGAATGGTAACTTACACACGCATCAGGTAGATATTACAGATAGTAAGCAAGTAGATGCTTTAAATACCAAAATTGAAGGTTTAGATAACTTAGATTATTTAGTAAATGCTTCAGGTATTTTTGGACCTAAACCATTTTTAGATCATACCACTGCCGATTATGATTCTTATCAAGATTTGAACAGAGGATTCTTTTTTATTACACAAGCTGCCGCTAAAAAAATGGCTGCTACTGATGGTGGTGCTATTGTAAATGTAGGTTCTATGTGGGCAAAACAAGCAATTAAAGCAACGCCTTCTTCAGCGTATTCTATGCAAAAAGCAGGTTTACATTCGTTAACACAACATTTAGCTATGGAATTAGCCGATAGTAAAATTCGTGTAAATGCAGTTTCACCAGCAGTTGTAGAAACTCCTGTTTACGAAGGTGTTTTTGGAGGTAAACAAGAAGCTAAAGATGGTTTAGTTGGTTTTAATGGTTTCCACCCAATAGGGCGTAACGGTCAAGCTCAAGATGTAGCAAATACTATTAATTACTTATTGTCAGACCAAGCTGCTTGGGTAACAGGTGCTATTTGGGATACTGATGGTGGAGTAATGTCTGGTAGAAATTAAATTTCTAAATTAATAGTACTAACTGTAGTGGTAATATTTTACAGATATAGTTATGTTTATTTAATGAATATATAATGACAAAAGAAAACACCGTTAAGTATATTATAATTGGTGCAGGTCTTTCTGGTCTTACTTCTGGGTATCTTTTAGATAAACAGAGTGAGGCCAATTTTTTAATTTTAGAAGGAAGGGATAGAGTAGGAGGACGTATTATAACAAAAGATACAATTGATTTTGGTGCTACGTGGATTCATGGGCCTCATCAACATATATTAAGTTTATTAGACACCTTAACAATAGATAAATTTGTTCAATATAGTGAAGGAAAAAATATATTGATATATAATACACAAGCTACTCCATATTATTTTGAGAACGACCCTAACGCACCGTCTTCTTTTCGTATTTATGGAGGTTCTAATACTCTTATTAATCAGTTATCAGCAAACATAAAAAGTCATATTAAAACAAATACAATTGTCTCTGAAATTATAGAAAATAAACACGGAGTTACTGTTGTTACCAATAATGGAAATTACAATGCAGGAAAAGTTATAGTTACCATTCCTCCACGAATAGCTTCAAACATATTGTTTACACCGAAATTGCCAGAAGCTACCCTGCAAGTGATGAAACAAACACATACCTGGATGAGTAATGCTATAAAAATAGGCTTAACTTTTAAAAGTCCGTTTTGGCGAAAAAATAACCTTTCAGGAACTATTATAGGACAAATAGGTGCCGTTACAGAATTATACGACCATAGTAGTGCCGATGAAACTAGGTTTGCTTTGATGGGCTTTGTAAATGAAGGTTTAAGAGCTTTGCCTGCAGATGAACGCAAAAGAACCATTTTAAAACATTTAGTAAATTGTTTAGGTAATGAAGTTTTAGATTATTTGACTTACGAAGAAAAAGATTGGTCGGAAGATAAATTTACATCTTGTGAGCAAATTCATTCAGTGTATTTAACACCAAGTTATGGTAACCCTATTTTTGCAGAATCTTATTTAAATAATAAAGTTTTGTTTTCAGGAACAGAAACATCAGCAATACACGGAGGGTATATGGATGGTGCAATTTATAGTGGTATAAATGCGGTACATAAATTAATTTAGTATTGATAACTCTCATCTTTTTTTGGTATTATTATAACTCATAAGAGCGTTAATAATATGGGAGGGAATAATTTAGAAATTGCACAATACCACTTACATAAAGCATATCCTGAAAAGCTGCAATTTCAAATTTATGATTTAAATTCTTATAGAAAAAAGAGCGGCGACTTGGCTGCTAAAGCTCATTCACATAGTTATTATCAAATAATATGGTTTTTTAATGCAGGAGGAACACATACAGTAGATTTTAAAACCTATGATATAAAAAAAAACAACATTCTTTTTATCACTAAAGATGCGGTGCATGCTTTTGATGAAAACTTAGAGGTTCAAGGTTGGTTAATTCATTTTAACGAAAGCTTTTTTATGCATAATGATGTAGATGTTTTTTTAAAATATAATATTTTTAGTTCTTTAGAAAACCCCTTTTATGAAAGTAATGAAGAAATAAATAATACCATTTCCTCATACATTACATTAATGCAAAGTGAGATGAATAGGAAGCATCTTTTTGGTAATGAAGACTTGATTCGTTTTTCATTAAAATCATTTTTAATTATTTTAGAACGTATCCATCAAAAAGATAAAAAACAAATTGAGTTTAATAATCATCACGAATTAATTTTTGCAAAATATAAAGTCCTTGTAGAAGAAAACTACACTAAAAACTTAAGCATTAATGATTATGCAGTTATGCTTAATATTTCTTCTAAAACGCTAACCAATATAACAAAGGAAATTGTAGGAAAAACAGCATCTACAGTTATATCAGAACGTATTATTTTAGAAACAAAACGTTTACTGAAATTTACAAGTTTACAAATAAGCGAAATAGCTTTTAAAGTTGGTTTTGAAGATCCTTCTTATTTTGTAAAGTATTTTAAGAGGCATATAGGGGAATCTCCAAATAATTATAGAACAAATACTCTTTTAAAAAAGAATTAAAGACTATGTTTTAGGTACTGATACACCAAACATTGACTGATGTAAATTAAATTTCAGTTTAACAATTATTTTTTACATGTTATTTTAACAAATCTATTAAATTAGATTTGTTGCGTTAAGTTCTTGAGTACGCAAAGTGTTTTACATAATTAATTTTGCATTTTTCTTTGTAAAACTCAGTTTTTTCAGCTCATGGCTTGTAGCATTG
>CAZJGP010000098.1:0-23071 GCA_964545595.1 uncultured Flavobacteriaceae bacterium
ATGCTGAAAAAGTAACTAAGCTTTTTGAAGAGCTAGAGTTTCGAAGAATGAAAGATCAATTCTTTAAACTTTTTGGCGGTTTTATCTCCAACACCAGGTAGTCCAGGAATATTATCCACAGCGTCACCCATCATTCCTAGATAATCAATAACCTGTTCAGGGTGTTCAATTTCAAATCTTTTTTGAACTTCAGGAATTCCCCAAATTTCAATACCATTACCCATTCGAGCAGGGCGATACATAAATATATTTTCGGAAACTAATTGAGCATAATCTTTATCTGGTGTTACCATATAAACTTGGAAACCTTCTTTTTCGGCTTGTTTAGAAAGTGTTCCAATTAAATCATCAGCTTCTACACCCATTTCTTCAATAATAGGAATGTGCATAGCATTTAAAATGTCCTTAATAATAGGTACTGCTATTTTTATAGCTTCAGGTGTTTCAGCTCGATTAGCTTTATATTCAGGGAATATCTCCATACGTTCGTGGCTTCCTCCTTTATCAAAAGCAACAGCTAAATAATCAGGTTTTTCTTTTCTGATAACATCCAATAATGAATTAGTGAATCCCATAATGGCAGAAACATCCATTCCTGTACTAGTAATTCTTGGGTTTTTTATTAGCGCATAATAACCTCTGAAAATTAAAGCAAAAGCATCTAGTAAAAACAGTTTTTTGTTGGATTCCATACCTATATATTTATTGAGGGTTCAATATACATTTATTTGTAATTATTAATTGAATTAGTGTTAAAGTAAACCAATGTTTTTTAATTAAAGATGGTGTTATTTTATTATCTAAATAAAATATATTAAATTTAAATAGTTGATAATCAGTATATTAATATTTTAAGTTTGAAAGAAGATTTTTTGCATTATTTATGGAAGTTTCAAAAATTTTCAAAATGGAATTTAAAAACAACTGAAGATGAGTTTTTAGAAATCTTAAAAGTAGGTACCCACAATAAAGAAAATGAAGGGCCTGATTTTTTTACTTCTCAAATAATAATAGATAATCAAAAATGGGCTGGCAATGTTGAAATTCATGTAAAATCGAGTGATTGGTATTCTCATAATCATCAAACAGATACCAATTATGATTCGGTAATATTACACGTTGTGTGGCAAGAAGATGTGGCTGTTTTTAGAAGAAATAATACTAAAATACCGACACTTGAATTAAAGAAATATATAGATGTAAAACAATTAGATAATTATAAAAGATTGTTTTCTAATGTAAATTTAAAAGAAATTAATTGTGAAAATGATATTGCATCGGTAGATGATTTTGTATGGAAAAATTGGCTAGAGCGATTATATTTTGAACGTTTAGAAGAAAAATCGACACCTATTTTAGAATTGTTAGAAAGAAATAACAATAATTGGGAGGTTACCTGTTTTTGTTTAATAGCAAAAGCTTTTGGAAGTAATAAAAATGGGAATGCTTTTTTTAAAATGGCTCAATCAATCCCTTTTTCGATTGTTCAAAAAGAAGTATCTGCTTTTAGACTAGAGGCATTGTTTATGGGGCAGTGTAATATGTTGGAAGGTGAAGGAGATAATTATATGAAAAAGTTATACGATGAGTATAATTATTTGAAAAAAAAATATTCGCTAGAACCAATTAAAGAAACAGTTCAATTTTTTAGGTTAAGGCCTTCAAATTTTCCAACAATACGATTGTCACAATTGGCAATGCTATATGCAAATAAAATTAACTTATTTCAATTAATTGTTGAAGCAAAAGATAGTAAAGAATTACAAAAATTAATTAAGACCAGTACTTCTGAATATTGGTTTGATCATTATAATTTTTATATAAAAAGTAAAACAAGTAATCAAAAAATAATTTCTCCCCTTTTTTTTAAAACAATTCTCTTGAATGCTATAATTCCTTTGCGTTTTATAAAACGTAAAATAGAAGATTCTAATATGAATTTTTCAAGAGAATTGTTAATTATAGAAACCCTCTCTCCAGAATCAAACTCTATAACAGCTTACTTTAAATCAAAAGGTGTTGTTTTAACATCTAGTTTACATTCTCAAGCATTATTAACATTAAAAAGCAATTATTGTGAGCTCAATAAATGTTTGCAATGTAACATAGGTTTATTCATATTAAAATATAAATGATTTTTCATAAAAAAATCACATACTCAAATTAAGCATCTGTTTTTAAGTATTTTGTGTGTTTTTTTAATGTTATTACGTTATTTTTTCAAATGAAAGATTTTATTTTTAATAGATTTTTGCGCCATTTTTGTCGATTAAACAGCTTTTGAATATTGTTTTTTTTGAATTAATGTAAAAATTGAAGTTACATTTGCACTCTAGTATTTTACTTAACCTTTGATTAAAGTTTATGTAATAATTCTTAAACGAAAATTAAATATAGATTTAGCTACTACAGTCGACCTTTTGTGGGTTATTATTTCAGGAATATTAGTGTTCTTTATGCAAGCCGGTTTTACATTACTTGAAGCAGGTTTTACTAGTCAAAAAATATGACAAATATTGCCATGAAAAATATAGTTGACCTTTTTGTTAGTGCTATTGCGTTTTGGGCAGTAGGTTATTCGTTAATGTATGGAAATTCGATTAGTGGTTTTGTTGGTCGATTATCTTTGTTTTACATTGAGCCTACAGATATGCATAACTTGTTTTTTTAAACAGTTTTTTGTGCAACAGCTACTACTATTATGTCAGGAGCAATTGCTGAAAGAGCAAAGTTTAGTACTTAACGTGAGTTCGATCTAAGCGATAGCTATATTGGGTAACCTATTAGGTATTTTAATAGAAAGTTTCTTTGGTAAGAAAGAATAGGCAATTAAACCAGAGATCATATTAGCTATAAAATTATCAAAAGAGCGATGTCTAGAATGTTCTATTTGACAAGTGTTTTTTAGTACATCATTTACTGTTTCAATTATAGCTCTTTTTCTAAGAATTACCTTATCCATAAAATCCAAAGCTTTCTTTTTCATATTCTTTCTAACCTTCGTGATTAGATGGATACCATCGATAAATAATTTATCAAATAAGTCTTTTCCTATATATCCTTTGTCTCCAAAGATTTTCCCAAATATTTTATCATGGAATTTCTTTTGTTTGAGAGGGAGTCTATCATCTACATTAGCTTGAGTAAACATAAAATCTACTATTTCACCCTTGTCATTACAAACTAAATGTAGCTTAAAGCCATAATACCAGCCCATAGTTCCGTAACTTTTCTTAGCAATCCCTTTAAAAACCTGGTGTTGCTTTTCTCTTTTATAGTGGCATACTTTTAAAGGCGTAGAGTCGATAAAAGAAATACCTGTACAATCTCCTAAACAGCGCATTTTCATATAAACAGCTAAAGGCTGAGTGACTTTTTTTTGGAGTTCAACAAAACGATTATAAGAAACACAGTCTGGAAACATTTCTCTCATATATTTACATACATAATTTATATAAAAATGCTTAAGATTTCGATAAGATTTTAAATGAAAAATAACCAATATGGTCATAACTTCACTATCAGACATTTTAAATTTTCTTATTCGCCTTTTTATTGTAGAGCCATCAGAAATACTGTTTTTTCTAATAACAGTATTATATTCTTTAGAAAAATCGTCTAGTTTACAAAAAATTTCAATAATTTTAGTATCAGAAATCATAAGCAGTATATTTTCAATTAATTAAAAATCAGTACTTTAATTTACGAAATATTCTGCTTTTTTTTATACCTTTTAATTGTGTTTCTTATGTCGAACTCACGTTAAATACCTATTTTTGAAATATGTTATATTCATTAAGGCTCTTTTTAGAGCAACATGGTTTTTATGTTTGTAGCCGTTTGGCAGACCGTTTAGGAATACGTGCTAAAAATGTGCGTATTTTTTTTATTTATGCAACATTTGCTACAGCAGGCTTAAGCTTTTTTGTGTATCTAACTTTAGCTTTTTGGCTTAAACTAAAAGATTTTATTTACGGAAAACGAACTTCTGTTTTTGATATATAATTCATTTTTTAAATTAAATGTGTATTTTAATGTTTTAAAATAAATTTTACTTTATCAAAATGACAATATCCCTTTCGAGATATATTATTAAATCAGATAAGTTATATCTTTCTTTAAGCTTGTTGGTTCTTTTAATATTAATAGGTGTTATTGGTTTTATGTTAATAGCCAATTACTCTTGGATTGATGCTTTATATATGACAGTTATAACAATAGCAACTGTTGGGTATGGAGAGGTTGTTCCGTTAGATGCTACAGGTAAATTATTTACTGTTTTTTTAATTCTAACAAGTTTAGGGGTAATAGCATTTTCTCTTTCAGTAATTACTGAGTATATTGTATATAAAAGTAACCCTCAATTAATTGAACAAAAAAAAATTAATAAAATGATTTCAAGCTTAGAGAATCATGTAATTATATGCGGTTATGGAAGAAATGGTAAACAAGCAGTTCGCAAATTACTAGCACATAATAAACCTTTTGTAGTAGTCGAGGGCGAAAAAGAGATTGTAGATAAATTTCAGACATTAGAGATTCCTATGGTGCATGGTAATGCTATTGATGATGATGTAATGAGAAAGGCAGGAATTAGTAAAGCTAATTGTGTTATTACTACTTTACCAGAAGATGCTGATAATTTATTTATTGTGCTATCGGCAAGACAAATGAATAAAGAGTTAAAAATAATTAGTCGAGCATCTCATTCTTCTACATATAAAAAATTAAGATTAGCAGGTGCAGATAATGTTATTATGCCAGATCATATTGGAGGAGATCATATGGCGTCTTTAGTTGTTGTGCCTGATTTGGTAGAGTTTTTAGATAATATATCTTTAGTAGGTAAAGGATCTGTTAATATAGAAGAGTTACCATCTGTCAAGTTAACTCAAGGAAAAGAAAATCAATCTATTTTAGATTTAAATATACGTTCTAGAACAGGGTGCACAATTATAGCTTATAAAAACCCTAATGGGGAATATATTATAAACCCCTCAGCAAATCAATTGTTAGAAAAAGATTCAAGGGTTATTGTATTAGGTGATGCAGATCAAATTCTAAAACTGAATAAAATGTATCACATATCAAGTAGTTTTGATTAAAAAATAAATATGTAAGTATGATTAAGAAAATAACAATTCTAGTACTTTTTTTGTTTCAAAGTATAACCATGTTTAGTCAAGAACAACTTGGTATCGATGAAAAAATTGAAAGTTTTTTTAGACCAGTTGCAGATTCAGTTGGTTTTTTTATTTTTTATCCAGTTTCAATAGCAGGAAATAAAGTGCCAATAGTACTAATTTTATTGTTGTTTGGAGCGCTATTTTTTACACTGTATAACAAGTTTGCCAATGTTCGATTGTTAGGTGTTGCTATTAATGCGGTAAAAGGGAAGTATGATGATGTTGACCATGGTACAATAGTAGGTACTGTTGAGGGTGATGTGACAAATAATAACGGGAATGCCTTTGAGTCTCCTAAAGGAGAAGTTGTAGGAGAGGTTACTCATTTTCAAGCTTTAACGGCAGCGCTTTCAGCTACTGTTGGTTTGGGTAACATTGCAGGTGTTGCCGTGGCAATAGCCATTGGTGGTCCAGGTGCAACAGTTTGGATGATTTTAGCAGGCTTTTTAGGAATGTCTACTAAATTAATTGAAGGAACTTTAGGGGTTAAATACAGAGAGGTCGATGAAAATGGAAAGATTTATGGAGGACCAATGTATTATTTAAAGAAAGGATTAGCAGAAAAGAATATAGGAGGCTTGGGTAAGGCTTTGGCTGTTTTTTATGCAATTATGGTTGTTGGTGGTTCTTTCGGTGGTGGTAATATGTTTCAAGCGAATCAAGCAGCATCTCAGGCTAAACAATTATTTGGTGTCCAAGAAGGATGGATATTCGGTGTAATAATGATGGTTTTAGTAGGAGTTGTAATTATTGGAGGTATTAAACGTATTGGTCAGGTAACAGAAAAAATAGTTCCATTTATGGGAATTATTTATGTAGGGGCAGGTTTAATTATTTTAATTATGAATATAAACCTTTTGCCAAATGCAATAGGAGAAGTTTTTACACAAGCTTTTTCTCCTAAAGCAGCCCTAGGTGGAGTTATAGGTGTAATGATTCAGGGTTTTAAACGAGCAGCATTTTCTAATGAGGCTGGTGTTGGTTCTGCTTCTATTGCTCACGCAGCAGTAAAAACACGATATCCGGCTAGTGAAGGTATTGTAGCTTCAATAGGTCCTTTTGTAGATACTGTAATTATTTGCACTATGTCGGCATTGGTTATAGTTGTAATGAATATTAAAGAGAATTTATTTAGTTATGGATCAGTAGAGGGTTCTTCGGTAATTCTAAATTCTACAGGAGAAAAAATTGGAGGTGTAGATTTGACTTCATTAGCTTTTGAGTCAGCAATACCATATTTTTCTTACGTATTAACAATAGCTGTAATCTTATTTGCTATTTCAACAATGTTATCTTGGTCTTACTATGGATTACAAGGTTGGAAATATCTTTTTGGAAAAGGAAAAGCAACAGATTTAGCCTACAAGATAATCTTCTTATTTATGATTTTAGTAGGTGCTTCGTCAAGTTTAAATTCGGTTGTAGATTTTTCAGATGCAATGATTTTTGCAATGGTATTTCCTAATATGATTGGTTTGTTTATTTTGGCACCAAAGGTTAAAGAAGAGATCACTCGATACTTAAAAGCGATAGGTCATAATTCAGTAAAGTAGAGTTATGCCTACATTGACAACTCAATATAAAAAAGGAATTATAAAGCTAGCAGCCTTAATAGGGCTGCTTTGTTGTTTTATAATGGGGTCTAAGTTTATAAAAAGTCAAGAACCTGCTTTTTTGTTAAATGAAGAAGGGCAATGTTTTATTGATAATCAAAGGTATATTCAAGAAGAAGAAAGTGTAAAAAAGAAGTATAAGTATTATATTAATTCTATAAATGATTTTCAGGCATATCAGTTAGGTTTATCGGTAGAGCAAATAGATAGATTGTTTGCGTATAGAAATTCTAATAAAAGCATATACACATTAGAAGACTTTAAAAATATAATTAAAGCAAATGTTGTTCAGCTTGATACGATAAAAGATCAACTAGTATTTGCAGTCAAAAAAAAGACTGTGAAGCACAAGAAGGTATTAGAAGAAAAGAATGCTATATCTTTTAAAAAGCTTGATATTAATAAAGTAACAAGTGCTCAATTGTATGTTAAGTTAAAATTACCTTCAATTATAGCTAATAGGATTATTAAATATAGAAAGTCTTTAAAAGGATTTAAATCTATGGATCAATTAAAAAATGTTTATGATATAACGGAAGAGCATTTAGAATTATTGAATATAAACTACAAAATCTACTAGTTTTCTTAAAGATGATGGTTGTTTTGTTTATAGTTTATAATAAATAAGTTAAACATTGTTGTTAGTGTTAATAAAGCTATTCTTTGCTGTTTTTAAAATAAATACAATGTTTCTAAAAGGTTAACATTGCAAGATTACCACTATATTTGGCAATAGAAAAAAAGGTTAAGATTAGTTATTTACTATGAATTTTGAATATTCAGAAACACAAAAAATGGTTGCAGATGCAGCTAAAGAATTTGCTTTGCAATTCATAAAACCAAATATTATGGATTGGGATGAGCGTCAGTTTTTTCCGGTTGATGTTTTTAAGAAAGCAGGAGAGCTTGGTTTTATGGGTGTTTTAGTTCCTGAGGAATTAGGAGGGTCTGGATTAGGTTATCATGAATATATTGCAATTATTGAAGAAATTTCTAAGGTAGATCCATCTATAGGATTGTCAATTGCAGCACATAATTCATTGTGTACAAATCACATTTTACAATTCGGAAACGAAGAACAAAAGAAAAAATGGATCCCACAATTAGCTTCTGCAGAAATGATTGGAGCTTGGGGTTTAACAGAGCATAATACAGGTAGTGATGCTGGTGGTATGAATACAACAGCTGTTAAAGATGGTGATTACTATGTGCTTAATGGTGCAAAAAACTTTATTACACATGGTAAGTCAGGTGATATAGCGGTAGTAATTGCTCGTACAGGAGAAAAAGGAGATTCTCATGGAATGTCTGCTTTTGTAGTCGAAAGAGGAACTAAAGGTTTTAGTGCAGGTAAAAAAGAAGATAAATTAGGAATGAGGGCTAGTGAAACAGCTGAGCTTGTATTTGATAATTGTCGTGTACCGGCAGAAAATTTACTAGGTAAAGTAGGCGAAGGTTTTATTCAGTCTATGAAAATATTAGATGGAGGTAGAATTTCAATTGGTGCTTTGTCTTTAGGGATAGCAAAAGGGGCAGCAGATGCGGCAATAACTTATTCTAAAGAAAGAGAGCAATTTGGTAAGCCAATTAGTAAGTTTCAAGGAATAAGCTTTAAGTTGGCAGATATGGCAACTAAGATAGAAGCAGCAGAATTAATGTTGCATAAGGCAGCATTCTTAAAGAATAATGACCAAAAAGTAACTAAGATTGGAGCAATGTCTAAAATGTATGCAAGTGAAATTTGTGTTGAGGTAGCAAATGATGCGGTACAAATTCATGGTGGTTATGGTTATACAAAAGATTATCCGGTTGAAAAGTTTTATAGAGATTCTAAACTTTGTACAATAGGAGAAGGAACTACTGAGATACAAAAACTAGTTATTGCAAGAGAAATTCTTAAGTAATTTCTTTATAATAACCACTTGTATGTTCTGTTATTGTTGAATTACAAGAGGTTTTGTGAAAAAAAATAAAAAATAAAGTTTGTGGTTTGTAAAAAGGAAGTATATTTGCAGCCTAATAATTCTTAAAGAGAGGAGGTACTGCTATGTTAATTATACCAATTAAAGACGGAGAAAATATAGATAGAGCGCTTAAGCGTTTTAAAAGAAAGTTTGATAGAACTGGAACAATGAGAGCATTAAGAGGTCGTCAGGCATTCTTGAAGCCTTCAGTAGTAAAAAGAGCGCAAGTTCAAAAAGCTCAATATATCCAAGGATTAAGAGATAAAGAAAACATCTAAGACTATTTAAAGTCTTTTTGTTAAGTATATAAAACCTTGTTGATACAGAAGTGTTACTTTTGTATTAACAAGGTTTTTTTTATGTATATAAATGAATTTAAAGATTATTTGCTTCTAGAGCGAAATTATTCTGTGTTAACAGCTAAGGCTTATGTATCTGATGTATTGTCTTTAGCTTCTTTTTATAAGGAAAACTATAATTCAAATAGTCTAACTAATGCTGTTTATGGCGAGATAAGACAGTGGATTGTTTTTTTGGTAAATAAAAAAACTAGTAATCGTAGTATTAATAGGAAGATGTCTTCTATTAAAGCGTATTACTTATTTCTTCAAAAAACAGAACTTATAGAAGTTAGTCCTGTGTCTAGGCATAAGGCATTAAAGGTGAAAGTAAATTCTAAAATACCTTTTTCGGAAACAGAGATAATAAACGTGTTAGAAATCTTTGATTTAGAAATAAATGATTTTTCAAAATTAAGAGATCGAATAATTATCGAGTTATTGTATTCTACAGGTATGAGGCGAATAGAGTTGATTGATTTGACGATTTCTAGTGTAAACTTATCTGCTAATACTATTAAGGTTTTAGGTAAGCGTAATAAAGAACGTATTTTACCGCTTCTTCAAATAACAATAGATTTATTAAATAAGTATTTGAATCTTTATAAGAGAGAGTGTAATCAAAGTCCTAATTCACCTTTGTTTGTTACAGATAAGGGTGTTAAAATTTACGAAAACTTTGTGTATAGGCTGATTAATAGTTATTTTGGTGATATAACTGTTAAAAATAATATTAGTCCTCATGTTTTGCGTCATTCTTTTGCGACTCATTTAATTAATAATGGAGCAGATTTAAATTCAGTTAAAGAGTTGTTGGGGCATTCTAGTTTAGCAGCTACTCAGGTTTATACTCATAATAGTATAGGGGAGTTGTCTAAAGTTTATAGAAATGCACACCCAAGAAATAAAAAAGATGCTTAATGTAGAGGGTTTGTTTAATCTATAAAAGGAATTATATATGAAAGTAAATGTGCAATCAGTAAATTTTAATGCAGATATTAAGTTGGTAGATTTTGCAAATCAAAAATTGTCAAAGCTAGAAGGTCATTTTAATAAGATAATTTCAGCTGACATTTTCATGAAAGTTGGTAATACAAGTGAGAAAGAAAATAAGACCACAGAAATTTTATTAAATATTCCTGGATGCGAATTAATAGTGAAAAAAACACATAAAACCTTTGAGGAAGGTGTAGATCAATGTGTTAGTGTTTTGGAAAGAAAGCTGAAGAAGAAAAAGGAAAATAAAAATTAAATTTTTTTAACTTTTTTTTGAAAAAAAGCTTGCTGAACTAAAAAAGGGTTGTATATTTGCACCCGCAATGGCGTTGTTGCTCTGCTGGAAACAGTGGTAAATAACGAAAAGCCGATGTAGCTCAGCTGGCTAGAGCAGCTGATTTGTAATCAGCAGGTCGTGGGTTCGAGTCCCTCCATCGGCTCTTTTATTTGAAATATTGAAAATTTGTAACGGGAAGATACTCAAGCGGCCAACGAGGGCAGACTGTAAATCTGCTGTTTTTAACTTCGCAGGTTCGAATCCTGCTCTTCCCACATTTTCAATTTGAATAATTATTTTTTAAAATAAACAACAGTAATGTTGTTAAGGCGAGAGTAGCTCAGTTGGTAGAGCGTCAGCCTTCCAAGCTGAATGTCGCCAGTTCGAACCTGGTCTCTCGCTCAATGATATAGAACTACACTTTGTGTGGTTCTATGTCTATGTAGATAAATCATACTTTTAAGTTTACTTGAATGTTTCGGTTTTTCTTTTGTTTAATAAAGAGGATATCGATTTTTTTTCTGGTTATTATAGGTTGGTTTAAATACAGCGTATTACTTTTACTAAAAAAATAAACTAGAATTTAAATACATTCATTATGGCAAAGGGAACATTTGATCGTTCGAAACCACACTTGAATATCGGAACTATTGGACACGTAGATCACGGTAAAACAACTTTGACTGCTGCTATTACTAAAGTATTAGCTGATGCAGGTCTTTCTGAGGCTAGAGATTTTGATACAATCGATAATGCACCGGAAGAAAAAGAAAGAGGTATTACAATTAATACTTCACACGTAGAGTATCAAACGGGTAACCGTCACTATGCACACGTTGATTGTCCAGGTCACGCCGATTATGTAAAGAACATGGTTACTGGTGCTGCTCAAATGGATGGTGCTATTCTTGTAGTTGCGGCTACAGATGGTCCAATGCCACAAACTCGTGAGCACATTCTTTTAGGACGTCAGGTAGGAATTCCTCGTATCGTTGTTTTCTTAAACAAAGTTGATATGGTTGATGATGAAGAATTACTTGAATTAGTTGATATGGAAGTTAGAGATCTTTTGTCTTTCTATGACTATGATGGTGATAATGCTCCTGTTGTAGCTGGTTCAGCTCTTGGTGCATTAAATGGTGAGCAAAAATGGGTTGATACTGTTATGGAGCTTATGGCTCAGGTTGATGCTTACATTGAAGAGCCATTACGTGAGGTTGATAAAGACTTCTTAATGCCAATTGAAGATGTGTTCTCTATTACAGGTCGTGGTACTGTGGCAACTGGTCGTATTGAGACTGGTATCGCTAATACTGGAGATCCTGTTGAGATTATTGGTATGGGTGCTGAAAAGTTAACTTCTACTATTACGGGTATTGAAATGTTTCGTCAGATTCTTGATAGAGGTGAGGCTGGAGATAATGCAGGTATCTTGTTAAGGGGTATTGAAAAATCTCAGATTTCTCGTGGTATGGTTATTACTAAGCCAGGATCTGTTACTCCACACCAAAAATTCAAAGCTGAGGTTTATATTCTTAAGAAAGAAGAAGGTGGGCGTCATACTCCATTCCATAATAACTACCGTCCTCAGTTTTATGTACGTACAACTGATGTAACTGGTAACATTGCACTTCCTGATGGAATTGAAATGGTTATGCCTGGGGATAACTTAACTATTACTGTTGAGTTAATCCAGACAATTGCAATGAATGTAGGTTTGCGTTTTGCTATCCGTGAAGGAGGTAGAACTGTAGGTGCAGGTCAGGTAACTGAAATCTTAGACTAATTTATTAGTTATTGATATAAAAAAACAGCAAGGTGTTCTAAATATTATAGAATACCTTGCTTTTTTTAAATAAAAAGGTTTATTTTTGCAGCTCAATAAAAACAGAATGTTTTAATTGAAATGTTTATATAAATATACGGGTTTAGCTCAGTTGGTAGAGCACTGGTCTCCAAAACCAGGTGTCGAGAGTTCGAGTCCCTCAACCCGTGCAAACATTAACGAAAATGGCAGGAATAGTAAATTATATATCAGAATCGTTTGGTGAGTTGAAAAACAATGTTTCTTGGACTCCGAGAGCGGAAGCGCAACGTTTGACAATTATTGTGGTTGTTTTTTCTGTATTGTTTTCCTTAGCTATCTGGGGTATTGATACTGTGTTTAGTAATGTAATTGAGCAATACTTTAATTTAGTAAAACAGTAGAACATAAACTATGGCTGATTCTAACATAAAAAAATGGTACGTAGTTCGTGCTGTTAGTGGTCAAGAAAATAAAGTTAAAGATTATATTGAACGTGAGATTTCTCAAGAAGGTTTGGGGGATTTTGTCGAACAAGTTTTGGTGCCTACTGAAAAAGTGGTTCAGGTGCGTAATGGTAAAAAGGTTAATAAAGAAAGAGTTTATTTTCCGGGTTACATTATGGTTGAGGCAAATTTATCAGGAGAGGTTCCGCATATCATTAGGTCTATAAATGGTGTGATAGGTTTTCTTGGAGAGGTAAAAGGAGGAGATCCTGTTCCTTTAAGAAAATCGGAAGTAAACCGAATGTTAGGTAAAGTTGATGAGTTAGCTGTTAAGGTTGATAATGTTGCTATACCGTATTCAGAAGGTGAAACAGTTAAGGTTATTGATGGTCCTTTTAATGGATTTAATGGTACTATTGAGAAAGTTAACGAAGAGAAACGTAAGCTTGAAGTTATGGTTAAGATATTTGGTCGTAAAACGCCATTAGAGCTTGGTTATATGCAAGTTGAAAAAGTTTAAATATTTATATTATTTATATTCGAAATTATCATTCGACGCTTCCTTAGAAGGGTGATTTCATCAATTTTTTTTAGAAATGGCAAAAGAAGTAAGTAAGGTTGTAAAGCTACAAGTACGTGGTGGGGCAGCGAATCCATCGCCACCTGTTGGACCTGCTTTAGGTGCTGCTGGGGTAAATATCATGGAATTCTGTAAGCAATTCAATGGTAGAACTCAGGATAAAGCTGGGAAAGTTTTACCGGTAGCAATTACAGTTTATAAGGATAAGTCATTTGACTTTGTAATTAAAACTCCACCTGCAGCAGTTCAAATATTGGAAGCAGCAAAATTGAAAAAAGGTTCAGGAGAGCCAAATAGAAAAAAAGTAGCAGCTATTACTTGGGATCAAGTAAAAGCTATTGCAGAAGATAAAATGCCTGATTTAAATGCATTTACTATCGAATCTGCAATGCGAATGGTAGCAGGTACAGCTCGTTCTATGGGTGTTACAGTAAAAGGCGATGCGCCATCTTAATCTTTTAATTTAGAAAAACATGGCAAAATTGACTAAAAAACGTAAAGAGGTTGCGGCTAAAGTTGAAAACAACAAGTCGTACTCTGTAACAGAAGCTGCTTCTTTAGTAAAAGAAGTAACTACTGTGAACTTTGATGCTTCTGTAGATATTGCAGTAAGATTAAATGTAGATCCAAGAAAAGCGAATCAAATGGTTCGTGGTGTTGTAACTTTACCACATGGTACAGGTAAGGATGTTAAAGTTCTTGCTTTAGTTACTCCAGATAAAGAAGCAGAAGCAACTGCAGCTGGTGCTGATTATGTTGGTTTAGATGAGTATCTAGCTAAAATAAAAGGTGGTTGGACTGATGTTGATGTAATTGTAACTATGCCATCTGTGATGGGTAAGTTAGGTCCTTTAGGGCGTGTATTAGGTCCTCGTGGTTTAATGCCTAACCCAAAGACAGGAACTGTAACAATGGATATTGCTAAAGCTGTAGCTGATGTTAAAGCTGGTAAAATTGACTTTAAAGTTGATAAATCAGGTATTGTACATGCTGCTGTTGGTAAATCATCTTTCGAAGCAGATAAGTTAGAAGGGAATATTAAAGAATTATTATCTACTCTTGTTAAATTGAAGCCAGTGGCTGCAAAAGGAGTATATATCAAGTCTATATTCGTTTCAAGTACTATGAGTCCAGGAATCCAGGTTGATGCTAAGGCTTACGCTGGGTAATTAAGATATACAATTATGACAAGAGAAGAAAAATCATTAGTAATTGAAGACTTAACTGCTCAGTTATCAGAAAATAACAATATTTATATTGCTGATATTTCTGGTTTGGATGCAGGAGCAACTTCAAATTTACGTAGAGCTTGTTTTAAAGCTAACGTGTCACTTTCAGTAGTGAAAAACTCATTGCTTGCAAAAGCAATGGAGGCTTCAGATAAAGATTTTGAAAACTTACCTTCAACATTAGTTGGTAATACTTCAATTATGTTTTCTGAAACAGGTAATGCACCTGCAAAAGTAATTAAGGAATTTCGTAAGAAATCTGAAAAGCCAGTATTAAAAGGAGCTTTTATCGAATCAGCAGTATTTGTTGGTGATGAAAACTTAGATGCACTTGTTAATATTAAGTCTAAGGAAGAAGTTATTGGTGATATCATCGGATTATTACAATCTCCAGCTAAAAACGTTGTATCTGCACTTAAGTCAAGTGGTGGTAAAATTGCTGGAATCCTTAAAACGTTGTCTGAAAAATAAGACAACCTTAACGTGTACGCACACAATTATTATATATTAAAATTATTAAAACGGTAGAAAATGGCAGATTTAAAAGATTTCGCAGAGCAATTAGTTAACTTAACAGTTAAAGAAGTAAATGAATTAGCTGATATCCTTAAAGAGGAGTATGGTATTGAGCCAGCAGCAGCAGCAGCAGTAGCAGTAGCAGGTGGTGCAGCAGCAGGTGGTGCAGCTGAAGAAAAATCAGAATTTGATGTTGTATTAAAAGCAGCAGGTGGTTCTAAATTAGCAGTTGTAAAATTAGTTAAAGAATTAACTGGTTTAGGTCTTAAAGAAGCTAAAGGATTAGTTGATGATGCTCCAAGTAACATCAAAGAAGGTATTGCAAAAGACGAAGCAGAAGCATTAAAAGCTCAATTAGAAGAAGCTGGTGCTGAAGTAGAGCTTAAGTAAGCTTTTATATTAAAATCACAAAGGTTTAGACCCAGAGAAATTTTCTCTGAGGTCTAAGCCGTTTTGTGTTTATAAAACTTTCGTTTTATATTAGAGTAATTAATTACTCGAAATTTGTGCATAAAACAAGTTATTTTGTTTTGTGTTTTTCTGTGTTTATACACAACCATTATTGATAATTTAATTCTATCCATTGATGTCAGCAACGCTAACTGAAAGATTAAATTTTTCTTCTGTAAAGAACATCCCTGCTTATCCAGATTTACTGGATATTCAAATTAAGTCTTTTCAAGATTTTTTTCAACTAGAAACAAAATCAGAAGAAAGAGGAAATGAAGGTCTTTATAATACCTTCCAAGAGAATTTTCCAATCACGGACACTCGTAATCAATTCGTACTTGAGTTTTTAGATTACTTCGTTGATCCTCCACGCTACGATTTACAAGAGTGTATTGAGAGAGGTTTAACTTATAGTGTTCCTTTAAAAGCGCGTTTAAAGTTATATTGTACCGATCCTGAACATGAGGATTTTGAAACAATTGTACAGGATGTGTACTTAGGTACTATTCCTTATATGACTCCAAGTGGTACTTTTTGTATTAATGGAGCGGAGCGTGTTGTTGTTTCTCAATTACACCGTTCTCCAGGAGTTTTCTTTGGTCAGTCATTCCACGCCAACGGAACTAAATTATATTCAGCCAGAGTAATTCCTTTTAAGGGTTCTTGGATTGAATTTGCTACGGATATCAATAGCGTTATGTATGCTTATATTGACCGTAAAAAGAAATTACCTGTTACTACTCTTTTCCGTGCTATCGGTTTTGAGCGTGATAAGGATATATTAGAAATCTTTGACCTTGCAGAAGAAGTTAAAGTTTCTAAGTCAGGAATTAAAAAAGTATTAGGTCGACAATTAGCTGCACGTGTATTAAATACATGGCATGAAGATTTTGTTGATGAAGATACTGGTGAAGTTGTTTCTATTGAGCGTAACGAAATTGTATTAGACCGTGATACAATTTTAGAAAAAGAGCATATAGAAGAAATTCTTGAAAGTGGTGTAAAAACGATCTTACTTCATAAAGAAGATAATGATAAAGGTGATTACGCTATTATTCATAATACACTTCAAAAAGATCCAACAAATTCTGAAAAAGAAGCTGTTGAACATATCTACAGACAACTACGTAATGCTGAGCCGCCAGATGAGGAAACAGCACGTGGTATTATTGATAAATTATTCTTCTCGGATCAACGTTATAACTTAGGTGAAGTTGGTCGTTATAGAATGAATAAAAAATTACAATTAGATATCGGTATGGATAAGCAGGTGCTTACCAAATTAGATATTATTACAATTGTAAAATACTTAATTGAGTTAATCAATTCTAAAGCTGAGATTGATGATATTGATCACTTATCTAACCGTCGAGTACGTACAGTAGGTGAGCAATTATCACAACAGTTTGGTGTTGGTTTATCTCGTATGGCTCGTACTATCCGTGAACGTATGAACGTTCGTGATAACGAAGTCTTTACTCCAATTGATTTAATTAATGCGAAGACACTTTCTTCTGTAATTAATTCTTTCTTTGGAACAAATCAGTTATCTCAATTTATGGATCAAACGAATCCATTAGCAGAAATTACGCACAAACGTCGTTTGTCTGCTCTTGGGCCAGGAGGTTTATCTAGAGAGAGAGCAGGTTTTGAGGTTCGAGATGTACACTATACTCACTATGGTCGTCTTTGTCCTATTGAAACACCAGAAGGGCCAAACATTGGTTTGATATCTTCTCTTTCTGTTTATGCTAAAGTTAACAGTATGGGATTCATTGAAACTCCATATAGAGAAGTTACTGAAGGTACAGTTAATCTTACGGATGCACCTAGATATTTAAGTGCTGAAGAAGAAGAAGGAATGAAAATTGCGCAAGCAAACATTCCAATGGATGATAATGGTAAAATTACAAGCGAAAAAGTTATTGCACGTGAAGAAGGTGATTTCCCTGTGGAAGATCCAATGAACGTAAACTTTACGGATGTAGCACCAAATCAGATATCATCTATATCGGCTTCGTTAATTCCATTCTTGGAACATGATGATGCCAACCGTGCATTGATGGGATCAAACATGATGCGTCAGGCAGTTCCTTTATTACGTGTAGACTCTCCTATTGTAGGAACAGGTTTAGAACGTCAAGTAGCTTCTGATTCACGTGTATTAATTAATGCCGAAGGAGCTGGTGTTGTTGAGTATGTTGATGCTGATGTTATTACTATTAAGTATGATCGTACTGAAGTACAACAATTAGTTAGTTTTGATTCGGATTCTAAATCTTACGATTTAATTAAGTTCCGTAAAACTAATCAAGGTACAAGTATTAACTTAAAGCCTATTGTTAAAGAAGGAGATCGAGTAAATAAAGGTCAAGTTCTTTGTCAAGGTTATGCTACAGAAGCTGGTGAATTAGCCTTAGGTCGTAACATGAAAGTGGCCTTCATGCCATGGAAAGGTTATAACTTTGAGGATGCCATTGTAATTTCTGAAAAAGTTGTACGTGAAGATATATTTACATCTATTCATATAGATGAATATTCATTAGAAGTTCGTGATACTAAATTAGGTAATGAAGAATTGACTAATGATATTCCAAATGTTTCAGAAGATGCTACAAGAGATCTTGATGAAAATGGTATGATTAGAATTGGTGCTGAAGTTAAGCCTGGTGATATTCTTATTGGTAAGATTACTCCAAAAGGAGAAAGTGATCCTACACCAGAAGAAAAATTATTACGTGCTATCTTTGGTGATAAAGCCGGTGATGTAAAAGATGCTTCATTAAAAGCTTCTCCATCATTACATGGTGTTGTTATTGATAAAAAATTATTCTCGAGAGCGGTTAAAGATAAGCGTAAGCGTGCTCAAGATAAAGAAGATATTGCTAAGCTAGAAGCTAAATACGAAGTAAAATTTGAAGCTTTAAAAACGCAATTAATCGATAAGTTATTCTCTATTGTTGGAGGTAAAACTTCTCAAGGAGTATTTAATGACTTAGAAGAAGAGGTTCTTCCTAAAGGTAAAAAGTATACTTTAAAAATGTTGAATAGTATTGATGACTATTCTCACTTAACTAAAGGTACATGGACTACAGATAAGGAAATGAATTCTATGGTTGCTGATTTACTTCACAACTACAAAATCAAAGAAAATGATCTACAAGGTAACTTACGTAGAGAAAAGTTCACAATTTCTGTAGGAGATGAATTACCAGCAGGTATTCTTAAGTTAGCTAAAATTTACGTTGCTAAGAAACGTAAGTTAAAAGTAGGAGATAAGATGGCGGGTCGTCACGGTAACAAAGGTATTGTTGCACGTATTGTTCGTCAAGAAGATATGCCATTCTTAGATGATGGAACACCAGTAGATATTGTATTGAATCCACTTGGGGTACCATCTCGTATGAATATTGGTCAAATTTATGAGACTGTATTAGGATGGGCAGGTCAAAAATTAGGTCAGAAGTATGCAACACCAATTTTCGATGGAGCATCTTTAGAGCAAATTAATGAATTAACTGATAGTGCAGGTGTACCACGTTTTGGACATACTCACTTATATGATGGAGGTACAGGAGAGCGTTTTGATCAAGCTGCAACAGTAGGTATTATCTACATGTTAAAGTTAGGTCACATGGTTGATGATAAAATGCACGCACGTTCTATAGGACCATACTCATTAATTACGCAACAACCATTAGGAGGTAAGGCTCAATTTGGAGGTCAGCGTTTTGGAGAGATGGAAGTATGGGCACTTGAAGCATATGGTGCATCAAGTACTTTACGTGAAATTCTTACTGTTAAGTCGGATGATGTTATTGGTAGAGCTAAAACTTACGAGAGTATCGTTAAGGGTGAAGAAATGCCAGAACCAGGAATTCCTGAATCGTTCAATGTATTAATGCATGAACTTAAAGGTCTTGGTTTAGATATTCGTTTAGAAGACTAATCCTAAGAAAACTTATTATGCCGCTTGTGAAAGCAAGCGGCTATTATAAAAACATTAACATTCTTAAGTACCATACATTATGGCTAGAAATAATAATGATAAGAACCAAGTACAGAGTTTTAATAAAATCTCTATAGGTTTAGCTTCTCCTGAATCTATCTTGGAAGCTTCACATGGTGAAGTGTTAAAACCAGAAACTATCAACTACCGTACGCACAAGCCTGAGCGTGACGGTTTGTTTTGTGAACGTATTTTTGGTCCTGTAAAGGATTATGAGTGTGCTTGTGGTAAATATAAGCGTATTCGTTACAAAGGTATTGTTTGTGACCGTTGTGGTGTTGAAGTTACCGAAAAGAAAGTACGTAGAGACCGTGTGGGTCACATTAACTTAGTTGTTCCTGTTGCACATATTTGGTATTTCCGTTCTTTACCTAATAAAATTGGTTATTTATTAGGATTGCCTTCTAAGAAGTTAGATATGATTATCTACTATGAGCGTTATGTGGTTATTCAACCAGGTATTGCTAAGAACGCAGAAGGTGAACCAGTACAAAAAATGGATTTCCTTACGGAGGAAGAATATCTTGATATTTTAGATAGTGTTCCTTTAGAGAATTTATACTTAGACGATTCAGACCCAGATAAATTTATTGCTAAAATGGGAGCTGAGTGTTTAATTGAAATACTTAAGCGTATTGATTTAGATAACCTTTCATATGAATTGCGCCATAAAGCAAACAATGAAACATCTAAACAACGTAAAGCAGAAGCATTAAAGCGTTTACAAGTAGTAGAAGCTTTACGTGATGCAAACAAGAATAGAGAAAACAACCCTGAATGGATGATAATGAAAGTAATTCCGGTTATACCGCCAGAATTACGTCCATTAGTGCCATTAGATGGAGGTCGTTTTGCAACTTCTGATTTAAATGATTTATACCGAAGAGTAATTATTCGTAACAATCGTTTAAAGCGTTTAGTTGAAATTAAGGCACCTGAAGTAATTTTACGTAATGAAAAACGTATGCTTCAAGAGTCTGTAGATTCTTTATTTGATAATACTAGAAAATCATCTGCAGTTAAAACAGAAAGTAACAGACCATTAAAGTCTCTTTCTGATTCGTTAAAAGGTAAGCAAGGACGTTTTCGTCAAAACTTACTTGGTAAGCGTGTAGATTATTCAGCACGTTCTGTAATTGTTGTAGGACCTGAATTAAGATTATTTGAATGTGGTTTACCTAAAAACATGGCTGCAGAACTTTATAAGCCTTTCGTTATACGTAAGCTTATTGAGCGTGGTATTGTTAAAACGGTAAAATCTGCTAAAAAGATAATAGATCGTAAAGAGCCAGTAGTGTGGGATATTTTAGAAAATGTTCTTAAAGGACATCCTGTATTGCTAAACCGTGCTCCTACGTTACACCGTTTAGGTATACAAGCTTTCCAACCAAAATTAATTGAAGGAAAAGCAATACAATTACACCCATTAGCATGTGCGGCCTTTAATGCCGATTTTGATGGGGATCAAATGGCGGTACACTTACCATTAGGACCTGAAGCTATATTAGAAGCTCAGTTATTAATGTTAGCATCGCATAACATTTTGAATCCAGCAAATGGTGCACCAGTTACAGTACCTTCTCAAGATATGGTCTTGGGTCTGTACTATATGACTAAAGCTCGTAAGTCTACTCCTGAATTAGAAATTAAAGGAGAAGGTTTAACTTTTTATTCTGCGGAAGAAGTAACAATTGCGCATAATGAAAAAAGACTTGATATTAATGCTATCATTAAAATCCGTACAATGGACTTTAATGAAGAAGGTAAGTTGGTTCCTCAAATTATTGAAACAACTACTGGTCGTGTTCTTTTCAACGAAAAAGTTCCAGCAGCAGCAGGTTACATTAACCAGGTATTAACTAAGAGAGCATTACGTGATATTATTGGTGATATCCTTAAAGTAACTTCTGTTCCTGAAACAGCTGATTTCCTTGATGAAATTAAAGGTTTAGGATATGGATTTGCATTCCGTGGTGGATTATCATTTAGTTTAGGGGATATCATTATTCCAGCTGAAAAGCAGGGAATGATTGATGAAGCTAATAGTCAAGTAGATGGCGTTATTGGAAACTATAACATGGGTCTTATTACTAATAACGAACGTTATAATCAAGTAATTGATATATGGACATCGACAAACAGTCAATTAACTGACTTGTCTATGAAGCGTATTAGCGAAGACCAACAAGGATTTAACTCGGTATTCATGATGCTTGATTCTGGAGCCCGTGGATCTAAAGAGCAAATCCGTCAGTTAACAGGTATGCGTGGATTAATGGCAAAACCTAAGAAGTCAGCAGATGGAGGTGGAGCTATTATTGAAAACCCGATTATCTCTAACTTTAAGGAAGGTCTTTCTATTTTAGAATACTTTATTTCTACTCACGGTGCTCGTAAGGGACTTGCCGATACTGCTCTTAAAACAGCCGATGCAGGTTACTTAACACGTCGTTTAGTAGATGTTTCTCAAGACGTAATCATTAATCAAGAAGATTGTGGTACGTTAAGAGGGGTGGAAGTTTCTGCATTGAAGAAGAATGAAGAAATTATCGAATCACTTGGTGCTAGAATTGTTGGACGTACTGCTTTAAATGATGTAGTAGATCCAGTTTCTCAAGAAGTGTTCGTAAATGCTGGTGATGAAATTAATGAAGTGCATATTGATAAGATTGAAGCTTCTGCAATAGAATCTGTTGAAGTAAGATCTGCTTTAACTTGTGAAGCCAAAAGAGGTATTTGTAAAAAATGTTACGGTAGAAACTTAGCAACTAATAAAACTGTTCAAATTGGTGAAGCAGTTGGAGTAGTTGCCGCGCAATCTATTGGTGAACCAGGAACACAGCTTACTTTAAGAACTTTCCACGTGGGAGGTATTGCAGGTAACATTTCTGAAGAAAATAGTATAAAAGCTAAATTTAACGGTATTGCTGAAATTGAAGAATTGAAGCTAGTTAAAGGAGAAAATAATGAAGGTAACCCTGTTGATATAGTAATTTCACGTACTTCTGAAATTAAAATTATTGATCCGGATAGTAAATTAGTTTTAAGTACTAACTTAATTCCTTACGGTTCTGAATTAAATATTAAGCCAGGAGATAAAATTAAGGTAGACGATACTGTTTGTACTTGGGATCCTTATAATGGTGTAATTATTTCTGAATTTGCAGGAAAAATTAAGTACGATAATATTGAGCAAGGTATTACTTATCAAGTGGAAATTGATGAACAAACTGGTTTCCAAGAAAAAGTAATTTCTGAATCAAGAGATAAAAAGAAAATACCTACTTTACTTATTATGGGTAAAGGTGACGAAGTTTTACGTTCGTATAACCTTCCTGTTGGAGCCCACTTAATGATTGAAGATGGTGAAAAGATTAAAGAAGGTAAGATTCTTGTAAAGATACCTCGTAAATCATCTAAAGCAGGTGATATTACCGGTGGTCTTCCTCGTGTAACAGAATTATTCGAAGCACGTAACCCATCTAACCCAGCAATTGTTTCTGAAATTGATGGTGTGGTTTCGTTTGGTAAAATTAAGCGTGGTAACCGCGAAATTATAGTAGAATCTAGATTAGGTGACATTAAGAAATACCTAGTTAAACTTTCTAACCAGATATTAGTACAGGAAAATGATTTTGTACGTGCAGGTATGCAGTTGTCTGA
>CAZJGP010000099.1:0-2624 GCA_964545595.1 uncultured Flavobacteriaceae bacterium
GCGTTACTTACTTATTGTTTCATCAATAATTTTAATTCTACTATTCACTTACGTGGGAATTTTAGCAACTATATTATTGTATGTTTTGTTGTCTTTGTTTTTTAAGGAGTAGGTTGTTAGTTGTTTTAGGAAAAAAAATAAAAAACTATTCTTTTTTTAGGTTTTATTTAAATGGAAATATTCATGGTTAAACGCTAGGGGAACATCTAATTGGACTTATGATGACAAAAAAGAATTTCATTCTAAAGTAGATAGTTTTATTTGGAACAAATGGGGTAACTATTTTTATTTAAAAGTAACAGGAAGTTCTATATTTTCAAAAAACATATTAAGACTCGCTGGAATGTTAATTTTGATATTGAATGGGTAACAAGTAACGAACATTGGACTGTTAATGTTACTAAATATCCGAGTAATCAAATATCTAGCATTAGTAGCTCTGTAAGGTGGAATTCTAAAATAATTAAGCTTGACACATTGGATACAAAAGAACGAAAAACACCTATTTATGGGGTAATTCATCATCAATACCCAGTAGCTCATGAATTTGGTCATGCTGTCGGGAACTCTATATATGCAAGTAATGGTATGCATGGTGATGAATATAAAGTTACGAGTTCTTATTATTCAGATAAAATTAGTATAATGAATGCAGGTATGGAATTAAGAGATAGGCATTTAGATTTTATTTTAAGTCAGCTAAATACCATAATTAATAACACTACGTTTTCAATATACTAAGGCATGAAAATTTATATAATTGCACTTCTGGTTTTAATATTTACTTGTAAAAAAAATAGTAAGATTAATATACTGGACAAAAATGAACATATATATCAAGAAATTGATGATCAAGAAAATATGTTGTTAAATATTGATGTTGCAATTAATCAATTTGGAACTCCCATTGAGCAACAGAAATTACTTTTAGATAATATGTATGGGGAGTTTTATGTAAGTATCTATTATAAATATTCGGAAAAGGAAAGACAGAGTAAGTCTATATTTATAGAAGAAATAACATGGGAAAAGGATGACAAAAATAATATTACTATTTGGTACGAGCACCTAAACAAGGTATTGAAGCCAAAAGCTTTTTTAATATGGCCAAAAGAGTCTGAGTTTTGAATAATGATATTATCTAATTTAAACAAAAAAACCTCGAACAATTTATTGTTCGAGGTTTTTTTATTCTAAGAAATTAAAGTCTTACAACTTTTTAGCATTTTTTACTTTTTGCTTAGTAACAGCAATATCAATAACTTGACTCATTTCGATCACGTAATGGAAAGTTAATCCTTTTAAGTAATCTTCTTTTATTTCTAAGATATCACGGCGGTTATCTTCGCATAAAATAAGCTCTTTAATTTTAGCTCTTTTGGCAGCTAAAATCTTTTCTTTAATTCCGCCAACAGGTAATACTTTACCACGTAATGTAATTTCCCCAGTCATGGCAATACTCTTTTTAACCTTACGTTGCGTAAACAACGATACTAATGAGGTTAACATGGTAATACCCGCACTAGGTCCATCTTTAGGGGTAGCACCTTCAGGTACGTGAATATGTACATTGTATTTTTCAATAACTTCAGAATCTAAACCTAAGCTTTCTGCATTGGCTTTAATATATTCTAAAGCAATAGTTGCAGACTCTTTCATAACCTTACCAAGGTTACCAGTAATGCTTAATTGCCCTTTTCCTTTTGATAGTATTGACTCTATAAATAGAATATCTCCCCCAACACGAGTCCATGCTAAACCAGTAACTACACCAGCAACATCATTGTTCTCGTATTTGTCACGTTCCATACGTGGTGGCCCAAGAATTTCAACAATATCGTCAGCACTGATTTTTTCATTGTATTCTTCTTCCATGGCAATGTTTTTAGCGCCATAGCGAACCACTTTAGCAATTTGCTTTTCTAAACCACGTACACCCGATTCACGAGTATATCCTTCTACAATTTTTTCAAGTATTGGTTTAGTAATTTTTAATTGATCGGTAGTAACACCGTGTTCTTTTAATTGCTTTGGTAATAAATGCTTTTTACCTATTTCTGTTTTTTCTTCGATAGTATAACCCGAAACATTTATAATTTCCATACGGTCACGTAATGCTGGTTGTATGCTACTCATGTTGTTTGATGTGGCAATGAACATTACTTTAGATAAATCGAAACCAAGTTCTAAGAAATTATCGTAAAACTCTGAGTTTTGTTCAGGGTCTAAAACCTCTAATAAAGCCGAAGAAGGATCCCCTTGGTTACCGGTAGCCAATTTATCAATTTCATCTAAAACAAAAACAGGGTTACTTGTACCAGCTTTCTTTAAACTTTGAATAATACGACCTGGCATGGCACCAATATATGTTTTACGGTGACCTCTAATTTCTGCTTCATCACGTAAACCACCTAACGAAATTCGAACGTATTCACGACCTAAAGCTTCGGCAACCGATTTACCTAACGATGTTTTACCAACACCAGGAGGACCAAATAAACAAAGTATTGGCGATTTCATATCGTTACGTAATTTCAATACAGCTAGGTATTCAATAATACGTTTTTTTACATCTTCTAAACCATAATGGTGTTGATCTAATATTTTTTGAGCACGTTTTAAAT
>CAZJGP010000100.1:0-14828 GCA_964545595.1 uncultured Flavobacteriaceae bacterium
TTATGATTTATAAAAATGGTGAAATGGTATGGAGAGAAAAAGGTGAACAAGATGCCAATACACTTATTGGTTTAATGAGTGGATACTTTTAAAGGTGTAACCTTGGTTATTAAAATGTTCTAATACCTTTGGTAAGGTATATTCCATGTTTTTTTTGCTTTTATACTGTCGTGAAAAATAACAATACTACCACTTTTTGTGTTTTTAATAACATTATTAAAACACTTTTCTTTTTGAACTTCAGTGTCAAAATCAGCACTTAATACAGACCACATTATTAAGTTATATCCTTTTTCTTTTAAAAGATTTTGTTGAACTTTAGTAGATTTCCCGTAAGGAGGTCTAAACAATTTTAGCTTATTTTTTTGTGTATTCTGATAAGGTTTCTTCGGCATCTAAACATTCTTTTATGTAATCTTTAGTACTTGTATTCCATCCATTAGAATGGTGTTGGGTGTGGTTTACAACTACATGACCTTCATTGATGATCTTATGCATTAGGTCAGGATTTTTTTTGCATTATCACCTATGCAAAAAAGGTAGCCTTTGCATTATATTTTTTAAGATTATTTAAAATGAAATGGGTACACTCTTTAGTAGGACCATCATCAAAAGTTAAATAAATTACTTTTGATGATGGTTGTAAATGCCATATATAATTTGGGAATATATAGCGAATCCATTTAGGAGATTTAACCCAATATAATTTCATTCATTAGTATATTTCTTTTCAGCTTATTGCTATTCGGACTCTGTTATATTTTTATATACTTCGTCCGGGCTATAAAAGTTAGTGAAAAGTTCTAAAAAACTATTGAACTCATCTGCTTTTTCTTTTAAAATTTCGGTATCGTCATTAATCACAAGTAGATCTACTACACTTCTATATCTTTCTACTTGTGTAATAATTTCTTCAGCATTATTGTATTGCCTTTCTAAATTTAAGCTCGCATAATAACCTAATTTTTCTTGATATTTAAAAGCTAATTTATTCCATAATTCTCTTGCTTTTTCTTTTTCGCCTACTTGATAATATCCACTTACATAAGGTTCAATTAAAGTATAGTATTCGTAAAATTCAATAGGTTGTTTAGTAATTCCTAAATCAATTATGTCTTTAGCTTTATCTAGTTTGTTTTCTTGTATTAATTTGTCAAATAAACGAGCTAAAGTACTACGGTATGTAATAGAATTTTTTCTGGTTTCAGGGTCATGATAAATATCAGGACTTTCTCCGTTACCCCAATCCCAATTCATTGCAATATTGTATAATTGATCCGTATTAATTCTTCCCATATCAAATGGATTGTTTGGATTTAAAGGAGTTTTAATAGGGACTAATTTATAGGTAACACCAGTTAATTGTAAATAGTCTTTCATCCATAAATAGTCAGCATCTCCAAAACTTCCTCCTGTAAAGTAAATTGGACGCTCCCAGTTATTATTCGCTATAATATCTAGCATTAATAATCGGTTCTTATATAATATTTCATCTTTAACAACAATGTCAATATGATCAACAATTAAGTGTGCATCTTCAGGAGCTACAATTCCGTTTCTTAAAACAGCTTCTTTGTCAACAGGGATACGAACGTGCTGTGTTGGGTATGTATTTGTGAAAGCTCCACTTTGTAATTCAGCTTGTGTTCTTTTATCGTCACTTTCAATCCAATCCATCCAGGCTTTAATATCTAAAGTGTCTTTAGTAATTGATTTATGAAAAATAGCATCATTATTTCCCCAACGATAAAATTTATGTTCTAATTGAGAAGGAATAGGGGCGCTTTTGTAAGCCTTTCTTTTCATTTGATCTATGTACCAATCTGTAGCAAATAAACTTGTATTTAAAGTACGAACATCGGTTCTGTATTCTTCAATATCTTGTGCATACCATAGGGCAAAAGTGTCATTGTCTCCAATAGTGAATAAAATGGCATTTTCTTCACAAGAATCTAGGTACATTTTAGCCATTGATTGTGCTGTGTATCTATTTGATCTATCGTGATCATCCCAATTTTCAGAAGCTAATAAAATAGGACTTCCTAATAGGGTAACAGCTATTGTTAATGGTACTGCTATTTTCGGTGTTATGTATTTTTTTATAGTATCAAAAATGGCATAAGCTCCAAAACCTATCCACATAGCAAATACATAGAAAGATCCAACTAAGGCATAATCACGTTCTCGTGGTTCAAAAGGTCTTTCATTTAAGTATACTTTTAAGGCTAAACCAGTGAATAAAAAGAAAAGTAATAATACCCAGAAATTCTTTTTGTCATGTTGCAATTGGAATAACAATCCGAAAATTCCAATTAATAATGGAATAAAATAATAAGTGTTACGAGCTTTGTTTGTTAGATCATCAGTCGTTAGCATTTCTTGATTTCCTAATCGTAAGGTGTCTATGAATTTAATTCCACTAATCCAGTTTCCTTCTGTATCTGTGTATTGTCCTTGTAAATCATTTTGACGACCGGTAAAGTTCCACATAAAATACCTCCAGTACATGTATCCAAATTGATACTCAAACATGAAGCTCAAGTTTGATAAAAAAGAAGGTTTTTCAATATCAATATATTCACTAAACTGAGTTAAGAATTTTGAATATTCTTCTAATCCAATTTTTTCACTACGATAATCGTCCATAAAACTTTGAACCACACGTTGTAAATCGGCATCACCAGCATAATCTTTTTTTATAGTAAAAGGTAAAGCACCTGTAAAACGCAGATAACTACTAGCGTGTTCGCTACTCCACATACGTGGAAGGAAACCTTTATGTCTATCTTCTAAGTTTTGACGAGCATTCTTGTAATCGTTTACAATTATATATTTACCTGCTTTTAAATCTTTTTCGTATTTAGGTTTGTCGTCTTCATAAGGCTTTACAGGATCTAAAGTTCCGTAGATCTCGGTAAATTGTGGGCCGTAAAACAAATGTGTTTCTTGGTATTGCTCTCTGTTATAATAGGCAAGTAACTCACGAGCATTGTTTGGGTTGTTTTCGTTAATAACAGTACCTGCGTTAGCTCTTACCGGTAACATTAACCAGCTAGAAAAGCCAATAAGAATAAATAGTATACACAATACCAATGTATTTATTTTTATGTAGCCTTGTTTTCTTGTAAAGTTGATAGCAAGATAAAATGCTGTTATAATAATTAAACCTGCAATTATAGTTCCTGAATTAAAAGGTAAGCCTATTTTGTTTACAAAAAATACCTCGGCAACACCAAAGAAAGAAAGAGTGTAGGGTAGTAATAATTTGAAAATAAACATTAGTACTGTGACCACAACAATGTTTGCTATTATAAAGCTTTTTAAGCTTATGTCTTTGTAGTTTTTAAAATAGTAAAGAAAGCCAATAGCGGGTATGGTTAATAAACCCATAAAATGGACACCGAAAGAAAGACCAACTACAAATGATATCAAAATTAACCATCTGTTACCTCTAGGTGTGTTCATTTCAGCCTCCCAACGTAATCCTAAATAAAATAATACAGAAAGTAAGAATGAAGCCATAGCATATACTTCTGCTTCTACAGCATTAAACCAAAAACTATCTGTAAAAGTAAATGTTAGTGCTCCAATTGCAGCACTAGCTAAAACCATTATTTGTTCTGTTTTTTGTAAACTCTCAGAATTTAGTTTTTTTAATAACTTTCGTATTAGATAAGTTAAAGACCAAAACATAAATAAAATAGTAAATGCTGATGCAAAAACAGACATCATATTTACCATTAGGGCTATATGTTGATTATCTGGGCTGAACATAGAGAAAAAAGCACCAATCATTTGATATAATGGAGCTCCTGGCGGATGACCAACTTGTAGTTTTGCAGAAGTAGAAATGTATTCACCTGCATCCCAAAAACTAGCAGTAGGTTCAACAGTTAAAGAATATGTTATTAGTGCAATTGTAAAAACGATCCAACCTAATATGATGTTCCATCTTTTGAAATCAAAAGCTTTCATGTATTTTTTGTGTGAAATTAAGTAAAGCGAATTTAGTAATTTAATATATAAGGATTGATTAAGGGACTTATAAAGTGTTTTAATCTTTTTATAATAATTAATTATTTGTTATGTTGTTGTAATTCAGCCCTTAATAGTTTGTGGGTAAAATTTTTTTAATTTTTTTTTGAAAAAAGCTTGTGAAAAGGGAATTAAGTTCTATCTTTGCACCCGCAATCACGCATTGTGGTCTATGGTGTAACTGGCAACACGTCTGTTTTTGGTACAGAAGAGTCTAGGTTCGAGCCCTAGTAGACCAACTTAGAAAAGGGATTAACATTTTTGTTAATCCCTTTTTTTTATTTTATAATGATTTTAATTCTGTTTATTAAAAAAGCCCAGACTAAAATTTTAGTCTGGGCTTTTTTGTAAAATATTTCTAAGTTTTATTAAAACTCAGAAGTATAATGGAATTTAAGACTCGGAAATTTGTCTTGTGTCATTTGTAGACTAAAATGCGAGTCTGCTAAAAAGACCAATTGATCTCTTTTATCCTTAGCAAGGAATTTACTTTTAATACGCTTAAACTCCTTAAATTCTTCGCTTTTTTCGTCTTCAGCTTCTATCCAACAAGCTTTGTATACATTTAGGTTCTCGTAGCTACATTTAGCACCATATTCGTGCTCTAAACGGTACTGGATAACCTCGTATTGTAATGCTCCAACGGTTCCAATTACTTTTCTTCCGTTAAGGTCTAGGGTAAAAAGTTGGGCTACTCCTTCGTCCATTAATTGATCAATACCTTTAAATAATTGCTTAGACTTCATTGGGTCAGCATTATTAATGTATCTAAAGTGTTCCGGAGAAAAACTTGGTATTCCTTTGTATTGTAATTGTTCACCAGCAGTTAAGGTGTCTCCAATTTTAAAATTTCCTGTATCGTGTAAGCCAACAATATCTCCAGGGTATGATATATCTACAATTTCTTTCTTTTCTGCAAAGAAAGCATTTGGACTAGAGAATTTTAATTTCTTTTGTGTACGGGTATGTAAATATGGTTTGTTACGTTCAAAAGTACCAGATACAATTTTAATAAATGCTAAACGATCACGATGTTTAGGATCCATATTGGCATGTATTTTAAAAACAAAACCTGTGAATTTACTTTCCATAGGTTCTACTAAGCGCGTGTCGCTTTCTTTTGGGCGAGGCATTGGAGCAATATTGATAAAGCAGTCTAGTAGTTCACGTACTCCAAAATTATTTAATGCAGATCCAAAAAATACAGGTTGTAAGTCTCCGTTTTGATATTCGTCTTTATCGAATTCAGGATATATTCCTTCGACCATTTCTAATTCTTCCCTAAGCGTATTTGCGCTAATATCTCCTACTAGCTGATCTAATTCTTCAGATTGAAGATCGTCTACCTTAATAGTGTCTGCTATTTTACGACCAGCTTCGTCATTAAAAAGGTTAATGTTTTTTTCCCAAATGTTATAGATACCTTTAAAGTCGTACCCCATTCCTATAGGGAAACTTAAAGGGGTTACTCTAAGTCCTAATTTTTGTTCAACTTCGTCTAAAAGATCAAAAGCATCTTTACCTTCTCGGTCCATTTTGTTAATGAAAACGATCATTGGTATTTTACGCATTCTGCATACTTCTACTAATTTTTCAGTCTGTTCCTCAACTCCTTTTGCAACATCAATAACAACAATGACACTATCTACAGCAGTTAGGGTTCTAAAGGTGTCTTCAGCAAAATCTTTGTGACCAGGGGTGTCAAGAATATTTATTTTAATATCCTTATAGTCAAATGCAAGTACAGATGTAGCAACAGAAATTCCACGCTGGCGTTCAATTTCCATAAAGTCACTGGTAGCTCCTTTTTTTATTTTATTTGATTTTACGGCCCCAGCCTCTTGAATAGCTCCTCCGTATAGAAGAAGTTTTTCAGTAAGTGTTGTTTTTCCGGCATCAGGGTGAGAAATGATACCAAATGTACGTCTACGTTTTATTTCTTCTTCGAAAGAGAGTTTCATTATTTTTTGATGTTTTTTTCAGGGTACAAAAGTCTATGATATATTATTATTAAGCAACAAAAAATAAAAAAAAGGAAATTAAGCCTCAATAAGCTGGATTTTTATCGTAATTTATAGTATTTTATCTAATTAAATAAGATGTTACTTAAATTAAGTATAATTAACTTGTTTATTTGTGTTTTCTTTGCAAAAAAATTATTTGTTAATCTTATATGAAATTAAATGCTTATTAATTTAAGTATTGTCTTTAAGATGATTGGATAAAAAATAAAGTTATGAAAATAAGGTTTAAATTACTGTGTGCTTTTATGTTTGTCGTAATAAGTAATATTTATTCACAACAAGATGCTCAGTATACTCAATATATTTACAACGCAGTAGCTATTAACCCTGGATATGCAGGAACAAGAGGAGTTTTAAGTGTAATAGGATTACATAGATCTCAATGGGTAGGTGTAGATGGAGCTCCTAGAACTCAAACTTTATCAGTTCACTCTCCTATAGGTTTAAGAAAAGTAGCTTTAGGGGGTAACGTAATTCAAGATGAAATTGGACCAGTTAGCGAAACGTATTTAAATGCGGATTTTGCTTATACACTTCAAACATCTGAAACTGGAAACTTAAGTCTAGGTTTAAAAGCAGGTGCACGAATTTTTAATGTAGATTTTAACAAGTTAACAAGAGCTAATATTAATGATCCAGCTTTTACAAATATAGATAGTCAGGTCAGCCCTACATTTGGTTTAGGTGCTTATTATTATGATGACAGATTTTATTTAGGTTTAAGTGCGCCTAATATTTTAGAAACAGATCACCTTGAAGCAGAAGATATAGATGATATTCCAACATCTTCTTCGGTAGCAAGAGAGAGAATTAATTTTTACATTTCTTCAGGTTATACCTTTGATTTAACTCATAATATTAAATTTAAACCAGCTGGTTTAGTAAAATTAGTTTCAGGAGCTCCTTTGCAAGTAGATGTTTCTGCAAACTTCTTATTTAATGAAAAGTTTACTTTAGGGGCAGCATATAGATGGAGTGCAGCAGTAAGTGCTATTGCAGGTTTTCAAATTTCAGACAGCACATTTATTGGGTTAGCATATGATAGAGAAACAACAGAGTTAGCTGAGTTAAATGATGGAAGTTTTGAAATATTACTTCGTTTTGAGTTGTTTAGAAAATTCGATAAGCTTTATACACCAAGATTCTTTTAAGTTATAGCATTACATTTTATAGATTATGAAAGTAAAATATTTTTTTGCGTTACTATTATTAAATTTGATAGCCTTTACAGGTTTAGCGCAACAGAAACAGATAGATAAGGCAAATAAAAGCTATGAACGATTTGCTTATATTGACGCTCAAAAAGTTTATGAAAGAGTAGCAGAAAATGGTTACGAGAGCAAAGAATTATTCCAAAAGTTAGGAGATAGCTATTATTTTAATTCACAGTATGCTGAAGCAGCTAAATGGTATGAAAATTTAATTACTAATTATGGAAAAGAATTAGAGTCAGAATATTATTTTAGATATGCACAATCTTTAAAATCTATCAATTCATATAAAGAGTCAGACATTTATATGACGGAGTTTTGTAGAAAAGAGTTAGAAGAAGCTAGGGCACAAAACCACGCAAAATCGCCAAATTATTTAAAAAGAATAGATTACAATTCTGGTAGATACGAATTAAATAATTTATCATCTAATTCAGAAAACTCTGACTTTGGACCTGCTTTTTATGGAAACAAAGTAGTTTATGCTTCTTCAAGAGATACAGGGGTGTTTAGTAAGAGAATTCATAAATGGAATAATAAACCTTTTTTAGATTTATACGAAGGAGATATATCTGAAAAAGGAAATGACGTAGAATCGGTAAAAGGATTATCTGCTATTTTAAATACGAAGCTCCATGAATCTACACCTGTTTTTACAAAAGATTTACAAACGGTATATTTTACTCGTAATAACTTTAATAAAGGAGTTTACGGTAAAGCTAAAAATGGAATTAATAAATTAAAAATATATAGATCTACTAAAAGTAAATCTGGAGTTTGGTCTAGACCAGAATCATTAAGTATAAATAATGATGAATATGTTGTAGCTCATCCAGCTTTAAATAAAGCTGAAGATAAACTTTACTTTGCTTCTAATATGCCTAATGGGTATGGGTTATCTGATATCTACGTTGTAGATATTAATAAAGATGGGTCTTTAGGAGAGCCTAAAAATTTAGGTCCTAAAATTAATACAGAAGGAAAAGAGAGTTTTCCTTTTATAGGGAAAGAAAGTAATAACTTATATTTTGCATCTGATGGTCATGTTGGTCTTGGTGGTTTAGATTTATTTGTTACTACATTAAATGAAAAAGATGAGATTAATAAAGGTACAATAATAGTTAACTTAGGAAAACCTGCTAATAGTTCTAATGACGATTTTGCACTTATTGTTAATGAAAATAAAAGAATTGGATATTTATCTTCTAACAGAGAAGGAGGAAAAGGAGATGATGATATCTATTGGTTTAAGCAACTAAAAGAAATAAGTACAGAGTGTTTTACAAGTGTAGAAGGTGTTGTTAAAGATAAAGTTTCAGGAGAGTTGTTACCAAATTCAAAAGTTACATTGTTTGATACAGCAAATGAAATATTAGATACTGTAATCTCAGATGATAAAGCAGAATTCAGTTTAGAGGCTTTTTGTGGTAAAAGTTATTTTATAAGAGGAGAAAAAGAGGGTTATGATACCCACGAGAAACTAGTTAAAACAGATCCAGAAGGAGGTATAACAGAGGTGGAGCTTAATTTAGTTAAAGCAGTAAAAGTAATACCTGTTACTTTAGGAGACGATGTTGGTAAGGTTTTAAATATAAATCCAATTTATTTTGATTTTGATAAGTCTAATATACGTAAAGATGCTGCGTTAGAATTGGCGAAAATTATAGCAGTTTTACAAGAATATCCAAAAATGAAAATAGATGTTCGTTCTCATACAGATAGTAGAGGTAATGATGAATATAATAGAAAACTTTCTGATAGAAGGGTTAAGTCAACTATTAAATACATGATTAAAAAAGGAGGAATTTCTGCAGACAGATTAACGGGTAGAGGTTATGGAGAAGAAGAACATGTTAATGGTTGTAGTAATGGTGTTCAGTGTAGTGAAGAAGATCATCAGTTAAATAGACGTAGTGAGTTTATTATTACGGAACAATAATTAACCTGAATAATTTATAAAAAGCACCTCTTTTTGAGGTGCTTTTTTTGTGAGTTAAAAGAACTTAATTAGCTTTGAATATTATGATGGAAGAAAAAGTAATTTTAGTTGACGAAAAGGATAATCAAATTGGTTTAATGGAAAAAATTGAAGCACATGAGAAAGCATTGCTTCATAGAGCCTTTTCTGTTTTTGTTTTAAATAATAAGAATGAACTAATGTTACAGCGTAGAGCTTTACATAAATACCATTCTCCGGGTTTATGGACTAATACATGTTGTAGTCATCAAAGAGAAGGAGAAACTACTTTAAATGCTGCTATTAGACGTCTGCAAGAAGAAATGGGTTTTGTTACGGATGTTGAAGAAAAGTTTTCTTTTATATATAAAGCCGAGTTTGATAATGGGTTAACAGAACATGAATTTGACCATGTACTTGTTGGTAAATATGAGGCTGAACCTTTAATTAATAAAGACGAGGTCGCCGAATGGAAATGGATGGATGTAAATGATGTAGAAAAAGATATTAAGGACAATCCTACATTATATACACCATGGTTTAAAATTATTTTTGAAAAGTTTTTTTCAGAATTAAGTTTATAAAAAAAGCCTAACTTTTAAAGTTAGGCTTTTTTTATTTTACTAAGTCGGCAAGTTTTATACCATATTTTGACTTTTTTATATGTTCTGGTAAACTATTATAAATGGTGTCTAAATATTTTATGTTGGCATCATCAATTTCAGAAACAGCAATATAAGGAGCTATTTCGAGCTCTTTATTGTTTAAAGCAAAGTTTATGGCATATAGATATTTACGGCGTAATAAGTTGTTTAAATCAACTTCGGTAGCCTCTACAAAACCTTGTTTCCCTGTTTTTTTAGCAAAATTATTTAATTTAGAAATTTTAAAATCATCTAGATTAAATTTTTGAATCATAGAGTTGTATTCTTCTAATTTTAAATGATTTTTAGAACCTGTAATTTTAGAAGACTTCTTAAAATCATCTACGGTAGCTTCTAAATTAAGTTCTCCAGGTTCAGCAAATATATTTAAACGATCATTATAGATTGTACCATCATTTTTGTCTAAATGCAAATACAAAATATCAGGCTCCTGTAAATTAAAATTAAAATTAAAATTGTTGCTTCCGTTTAAAGAAACAGAGTCTATAGTAACTAATTTTTTGTTATTTATTTTTTGTAGATAAATAACACCTTTACTAAGCCCTTTTATGGTACCCGTAAAAGTAGTATTCTCTTTTTTAGAACAACTAAATAATAACAATGCAGTTCCAATTATAAGAAATTGTTTTATCATTTTATTTATTGATTTAACCAAGCTTTTTTAGTGCTTGTTATTTTGTCTGTAATAGATTCTTTTTTAGATTTTATAATACTTTTTGAAGTAACAGTAGGTTTTTTAGTAATTACAGTGTTGGTAAGTAATTCTACACCACCTCTTTCAATCATCATGTTTATTGTGTTTCCAATTTTCCACTCTTGTGATAGTTTAAAAAGGTGTCGAGCGTTATTTAGGTCAAACTTTTTATTGTTTATAGCTAAAAGAACATCGTTGGGTAAAATCTTTAAATCTTCAAGAAATGAATTATATTTACTAGAGTTGTTAAAGTAAATTTTGTTCTCATCTCTATTAGCTGAAAGGTACGGTACCTCGTTATTTATAAAGTAATCAGTTTCTGTTGTTATGTTACCGTATGTTAAACCAACTTTTTTAAGATACTCTTGGTAGTTTATAGGGGTTGTACCTACTACATGCGTATTTAAAAAAGAACCAACCTCAGGGTAAGTTAACGTTGTAACAGTATTAATAAGTTCATTATCTTTAAAAGCTTTATTTGCTCCGTATTTAGAAGACAAATCCTTCATTAAGTCAAGAATTCCTTTAGTACCATTACTCTGTTCTCTTATGATAATATCTATACACATAGATATTAAAGCACCTTTTTCATATACGTTTATATAGCTGTCTTTATAAGGTTCTTTTAAGATGTTTTTACTCATTTTAGTAAAAGACATGGTGTCATCAAATTCTTTTGAATTTCTAATTTTAGTGTTTATTCTATTTAGAAATTCTTTTTCTGATATTAAGCCTTCGTAAACCTGAAAGAGTTGAGCAAAATATTCCGTAGTACCTTCATACATCCATAAATGTTGAGACATTTTAGGCTCGTAATAATCAAAATCATGAATCTCTTCTGAATGGACTGTTAAAGGAGTTATTATATGAAAAAACTCATGAGAGACTACATCAATCATACTTTTTTCTAAACGTTCTAATGACATTGTTTCGGGCAGTATGACAACTGTAGAATTATTGTGTTCTAAGGCTCCAAAACCATGAGCATCGTATTTGTCGAGTGTAGATAAATATAATAAAATACTATATTTTTTTGTGCTATTGATAGCTCCCATAAAATGCTTTTGGGCAGTCATCATTTTTTGCATAGCAGGCAATAAACTTTTTGCGGTGTGTATTTTATTAGGAGAATATACACTTAGTAAAACCTCTATGTCATTTATTTTAAAAGTTATGTTATCTAATTGCCCATAAATAATAGGATCGTCAGTAACATTGGCATATCTGTCATAGTAAAATAAGTCAACCTCTTCTTCTATACTACTTTTTAATTTGTTAGGAGTAATTTTGCTCGAAGTAGCAGCAACTAAGTTTTTAGGATGATTAATTGCTATAGAATATTGTTTGTTTTGATATTCTTTAAAATAGCCAACAAAACCATGAAGATTTAATACAAAATTATTTTTTTCTAAGATATTAGTTCCTGCCGGTGAGAACAAACGATCTTCTTCTCGTATCTTATATTCTGTATCAAAACTATCATTGACAAGGTAGTTTATACTTTTTAATTTTGTTGCATTTGTAATTTGCCAACTATTTTTGTCTAATTGACTAACAGGTAAAGGGTTTCCGTTTTGGTCAATTGCATTAAAGTCTTCTATAAATTGTCCATAATTATCACTGCTATAAGTGCCAGGTACTGTCTTAGGCATGTAATAAATTAAGGTGTCTTTTGTTGGAGCAGAAAGTATAAAATTAACAGGAACTTTATCTTCTTTTATATTAAATAAGTCAATATTTACAGAATTGGTAATTGTAGATTCAGTTGTTTGTAATGATTTACAGCTTGTAAATAGTAGCCCAAACAAGGCTATTTTTACTAATAATTTCATGTATTAAATACTAATGTTTTTGTTTAAAAAGTACGCAACACCATCTTTTGTACCAGCTAATGTTGTGTGTTTGGCAACATCTTTAACTTCAGTTCTGGCATTATCAACAGCAACGCTAATGCCAACGGCTTCTAGCATTTCAATATCATTGTAATTATCGCCAAAAGCAGCAGCGTCATTTATGTTAATTTCAGGATAAACATTTTCTAAAATATATTCAACTGCAGTTCTTTTAGAAATGTTTTTTGCAGCAATTTCAATGTAAGTGTTTTTTGAACGGTATAAATGTAAATCGTTTCCAAATTTAGATTCCATATAGTTATATATTTCATCAATAAATTGCTCATCTCCCATGCACATTATTTTATGAGCACCCTTTTGTTCTGGTTTCCATAATTTTAAAACCTCTTCGTTTGGTAGTATTTCAGGAATAATTTTGGTGTTGTTTATTTCTCTTTTCATCCAATAATCATTACGTGGAACATACCACTCATCATTATTGTATAAACCAATATGTACATTACCTGATTTGTTAAAACTAACAACATCTTTAAGTATGTGGTATGGTATAGCATTATCTGAAACCACTTTATCATTTATCATGACAATACCACCATTATATGAAATTAAAGGGTAATTTTCAATACCGGCACTTTTTTGTAAATGCTTAATAGCACTAGGCATCCTCGAAGAAATTAGTATTACAGGTACTTTGTGTTTTACACGTTTAATTGCTTTTATAGTGGTTTCAGAAAGTACTCTTTTGCTGTTTATGATGGTTCCATCAATATCAGAAAATACAATTTTAGGATTCATTTTAAATGAAGTTTCTTTTTTTCAAATATAGTATTTATTGCTTTTACGTAGAGCGTTTAAAAGGTTTTCCGCACTCTAAAATTGTAATAAATAAATAAAAGAATATTAATTTTTTATTTATTCTTTCGTTAAAGAATATTTTTTTTAAGATTACAAGTTTAAAGGTAACAAGACAGTAAAACTATTTAAGAAATTCAACTTTTCTAAATCGAACACCTGTCCATTCATTGTTAATGTTAGTAGTTTCAATTTGTTTTAAGTTATAATCGCCAAGAACGCCCCAACCATTATTTAACGTAATTTCTGTTTTATTATTATCTGAAGGGAAAGCAAACCAAATAACAGCATCTCCAATTAATTTTGGATAAACAGTTTCTATTCTATTTTGAATTTGTGATGGTTTCGTAATAAAAATTAAGGCAAAATCAATTTCAGAAGTCCTAATAACAGACTCTCTAATTTTTATAGTATCCTCTAGTTTATCTAATTCTTTGCAAAATCCTTCAGGTTCATTTAATACTAATATTTCATCAATTGTACCAACCCCAAGTTTATTAAAAAGTGCTGTCATCGTTTTTATTTTAATGATTCTCTTAAATTTACAAAAAAAAAAATACTTTAATAACCTGTTTGTTAGTAATTTGTGTTTGATTGCTAGAAAAATATAGAATCTTTTTTTTAAATATTTAGTATGATATAAAATTTATACTTAAAAGAAGGAATTAGATAAATTTGCCTTTTTAAAATTTAGGTATGGGAATAGGGAATAAAAAAAAGAAACTATTTGTTTGGTTAGGTATTATTATACTGTTTTTTGCCTTAATTATTTTTTGTTTAAGTCTATTTACTCCTAAATACATTATTAGTTATATAGAAGAGAATGATGTTGAAATTGTAGATAGAGAAATAACTATTCAAGATTTATCTTTTAATCCTTTAAATTTTACTTTTAAAATTATGGGGTTTAAAATGACAGAAAAAGATAAAAAATCTTTATTTCTTTCTTGCGAAAGCTTAGTAGTGAACTTTGAGCCATTACCTTTAATAAAATCTGGACTTGCAACAAAAAACTGGACACTTAGATAAGATTTATACAGCTACGTTATATTGATTCATTTCTTTTTCAAATTGCATTATTGATTTATTTCCTAGAGTAGAATGTATTCTTCTCGATTATACCAAGTTTCTATCCATTGAAAAACGGATAATTCAGCTTCACTCCTGTAATTATATTTATGTTTGTATACCCATTCTACTTTCAAGCTTTTAAAGAAGCTTTCAGCGACTGCATTATCCCAACAATTTCCTTTTCTACTCATACTTTGAATAATTAACCCATTATGGTTTTTTAATAGATTTTTAAATTTAGAACTAGCGTATTGTGAACCTCTATCCGAATGGAATATGAGTTCTTCTGTTAGTTTAACAGACTCACTAGCCATTCTAAAAGCAGGCAATATAGTTGCTTCAGCGGTTAAATTATCAGACATTGACCAACCAACTATTTTTCTATTAAACAGGTCTATGACAACAGTTAAATACATCCATCCTTGTTTAGTTTCTATATAGGTAATATCTGACACCCAAACTTGAT
>CAZJGP010000101.1:0-3174 GCA_964545595.1 uncultured Flavobacteriaceae bacterium
ATATTGCTATTTCTTCTAAAAAAATTAAATTAGGATGGGAATTTTCTGTAAAAGATAACGGTATTGGTATTGATACTAAATATCAACATAAAATATTTTCATTATTCCAAAAACTACACCATGAAGATGAGTATGAAGGTACAGGAATAGGTTTAGCTCATTGTAAAAAAATAGTAGATCCACATAACGGAGATTTATGGCTAGAATCTGAATTAGGAAAAGGAAGTGTTTTTTATTTTACTATAAAAAAAATATAATTGTATGAAAAAATATAAAGACTTAGAATGTATTTTATTAGTTGACGATAATCAATCTACCAATTTTTTACACGAGTTTTTAATTAAAAAAACTAAAATAGATACTCAAGTACAAGTTGCTAAGGATGGAATTACTGCCTTAGAGTATTTAACTTCAGATAATGTTAATTACTCTACAACTAATAACATTCATCCTGGTATTATTTTATTGGATCTTAATATGCCTGAAATGAATGGCTGGGAATTTTTAGAAGAATTTAAAAAGCTTCCTAAAGAACAAAAAAATAAAACTATTATTTTAATGGTTACTTCTAGTATTAATGAAGATGACAAAAAATTAGCAGCTTCTTTTTCAGATATAACTGATTTTATTTGCAAGCCTATTAATCAAGTTTTTTTACAAAAAACAATTGATTCTAACTTTGAGCTTATACAGTAATATTAATCCTCTTTTTCTTCTAACAAACTCAATGCTATTTTTATAGTACTATAAGGCATTTGCTCATCAAAGTGTTGATAAAAAGACCTTAATTTAGAAGGGTCTTCGACCGTTTTTTTAGCTTTTTCAATAGCTGTTAAATCCGATACATCAATTAATTTTAATAAGTCTACTGATTTATCTTTTTCAAAAGCTGTCACTAAGTGCGAAAGTATCGTTGCTTCTGCTATTTTACGTTCTTTTGTTATTTCTTCTACCGATAATCCACTATTAAACATTTTAGCTGTTGTTATGTAAGTAGGCTCTTTTTTTGTTTTCTTAGTAGCTCTCTTAGATTTATTAAATTCAATAATTGCCGAAATAAAAGCATGCCCGTAATCTTGCATTTTTTTACGCCCTACTCCACTAATCTGCATAAACTCGTCATCTGTCATCGGACGTGCTTTTTCCATCTCTTTTAAACTCGCATCATTAAAAATTTGATAAGCAGGTATACCTTCTTCTCTAGAGAGTTTTAAACGTAATAAACGTAATTGTTCAAATAAATCGGTACTCTTTTTAACTGTAATTGTTGCTTTTTTAGATTCTTTAGCCTTTGCTCTATCTACTACAGCAGCAAGCATTACTTTTTGCTTTTCAAACAGTACTTTCTTAGCTAATTCAGTTAATTTTAAATGACTGTGTTCATGGAATGCAATCTCTAACATTCCTTGATTTATCAATTGAATTATATATTGTTGCCAATCTTTCCAAGAAGCTTCTTTACCTATTCCGTAAGTAGAAACCGTATTATAACCTTTATCTAATACATTAGAATTTTGCGCACCTCTTAAAACATCAATTATAGTGGCTAAAGTTTCTTGTTGATTTACTCTAAACACTGTAGACAATGCTTTTTGAGCTAAAATAGTTCCATCAAAAAACGATGGCGGATCTTTACAAACATCGCAATTACCACAATCTTCTTCAGGGAATTCACCAAAATAGCTAAGTAAAACTTTTCGCCTACAACTTAATGCTTCTGCATATTGTTGCATCCTATCCAACTTAGCCAATTGTACTTCTTCATTACCCGAATTAGTAGCAAATTTTTGTAATTGAATAACATCAGCATAACTATGAAAAAGTATAGTTTCTGAATTTACTCCATCACGACCTGCACGACCAATTTCTTGGTAATACCCTTCTATATTTTTAGGTAAATTATAATGTATTACCCAACGTACATTCGATTTATCAATCCCCATTCCAAAAGCAACAGTGGCACAAACAATTTGAATTTTATCATTTACAAAGTCATCTTGTACCTTTCCTCTTTTATCATGTGCTAATCCCGCATGATAAGCTTCAGCAACAAAACCATCATTCTTTAATTTCTCCGCTAAGCTCTCCGTTGTTTTTCTACTCAAACAATAAATAATCCCGCAATCATTTGGCCTTGTATGTACAAATTGAAGAATCTGTTTGATTCTTTCCGTTCCGGGCCTTACTTCTAAACTTAAATTTGGCCTATCAAAAGAACTCAAATTAAGTTTAGGATTCGCTAAATTTAATTGTTTGGATATATCTTCTCTTGTAGCTTTATCAGCAGTAGCTGTTAAAGCTATTATTGGCGTTTTAGGGAATCTATTTTTTAAATAACCTAATTGTGTATACGCCGGACGAAAATCATGCCCCCATGCTGAAATACAATGTGCCTCATCAATAGCTATTAAACTCAACTCAACTTGAGTAAGCACACCTTCTAATTGCGATAAACTTTCAGGAGCCACATATAATAATTTCACTTCCGTAGAAAGAACATCGTTAAATATTTCCTGTTGCTCATCCGTAGATTGACTACTATTTATAAATGCCGCACCAATACCATTTGCTTTCAACCCATCCACCTGATCTTTCATTAAAGCTATCAATGGAGATATTACCAAAGTTACCCCTGGAAGTAATGTTGCCGGTAATTGATAACAAATAGATTTTCCTCCACCTGTAGGCATAATAACTAAGTTATCATTTCCTTCAAATATTGATTCAATAATCCTTTGCTGATGTGGCCTAAACTCACTATACCCAAAGTATTCCTTTAAGTTAATATGTAGTTGTTCTTGGGTCATTTTTATATAGTGGTTCGTATTTTTAATAAATGAGTAACAAAGTTAATTTTTTTCTCTTAATTGAGCTGTATTTGTTCTGTTCAGATCTAAAAAATATGTGTCTTTATTTACTTGATCACTTTTAAGTATTAATATGAATAAAATAGTAGTAAAATATTGAAACTAATCACATAAACCAGCTATAAAGAAAATCTATATTAATATCATAAATTATTATTTTACAATACATTAAAGTATAATACTTAAACTAAAAGTTTAAGTATGTGTTTAGTCTACTTTATATGCCCAATACCAAATCCCATATCCTCAATTTTGTACAAATGAGAGTGATCATGCATCAACAAATGACGTAACATTATGTAAGGAG
>CAZJGP010000102.1:0-11612 GCA_964545595.1 uncultured Flavobacteriaceae bacterium
ATTATGACACAAATATATAATGGTTCAATAATTAAACCAAAATATATTTGTGTTTTTTTTACGCAAATTAAATTTTGTATATTTATATCTCGAAAATAATACCTTCCTTTTTCAATTCAAAGTACCTTTTATCATTGAATTTAAACAAATTAGTAGATCTACCTGATCCTTTAGATACCTTTTCATCTAATTCATCTAAAATATTTAGTTTTAATATTTTCTTTCTAAAATTTCTTCGATCAATAGGTCTTCCTAAAAGTGTTGTATATAATTTTTCTAAATCTGAAAAAGGAAATTTGTTATCAAGTAACTCAAAACCGATAGGTTCATAAGTAATTTTACCTTGTAATCTTTTTATAGCTAGTTTAACAATTTCATCATGATCAAAAGAAAGTGTTGGAAGGTCTGTAATATTGAACCATTTAGCTTCTTCTGCATCAGTGGAAGCTACAATATTAAAAGCACTTGGTTTTATTAATCCAAAATAAGCAACTGATACTACCCTACTCCTAGGATCTCTTTCTGGGTTACCAAAAGTATATAGCTGTTCTAAATAATTTATTTCTACTCCTGTTTCTTCTTTAAGCTCTCTTTCTACTGCTTCTTCTAAAGATTCTTTATCTAAAACAAAACCTCCAGGAATAGCCCATTCTCCTTTAAAGGGTTCATACTTTCTTTTAATTAATAAAATTGAAATTGTGCCTGCTTCGTAACCAAAAACTACAGCATCTACAGAAAGTTTAATTGATTGTTGCATATTATGCGTGTTTTTTACACTAATATATAAATGTTATATAGATTTTAAATAATTTAATTTAATCCATAGTTAAAAAATGATAAAATTATACATTTAAATAATATTACATTTGAACTTTAAAATAGTTTTATAATGCTTGACACTTTAGGAAATATAGATATTTATCTTTTAGATCAAATTATGAAAAATAGATATGCCTTTAATCAGACTATTTTGGATGCTGGTTGCGGTACTGGCCGAAATATTAATTGGTTTTATATTAATGGATTTAATATACACGCTATAGATAACAATCCTGAACGTATTGCTTATATAAAAGAACTTTACCCTAATCAAAAAGACAATTTTAAAGTAGCTTCATTAGCTAATTTACCATATTCGGATAACTCTATAGATCATATTATTAATTGTGCCGTTTTACATTTTGTTGAAAATACAGAACAATTTAAATTATATGTTTCAGAATTAGTACGTGTACTAAAACCTAATGGATCTTTGTTTATAAGGATGACTTCGGATATTGGTGTTGAAAATTTTATAACACCTTTGCAAAATGGTGTTTATGCATTACCTGATGGTAGTACTCGTTTTTTGCTTACTCGAAAACTGCTTAATGATATTATTAAAGAGTTTTCTCTAACTTTGTTAGAGCCTCTTAAAAGCACAAATGTTTCTGATTTAAGGACAATGTCTACTATAGTGCTTTGTAAATAATGATTTATTTAACCAATACCCCTTTACAATCTGTTAGAATATAATTAAAATGATCTATATCATTATTATTTAGCTTTAAAGTTCCTGTTATAGCTACTATAGCATCATTTCTAAAATTAGGGTTTTCTTTAAACTCTAATTCTACGGCTGTTTCAGGACCACCTTGTCCACAAAAAAAACAAGAAGACATAGGAGCTTTAGATAAAATATATAATTTCTGTTCTTCAAATTCTATATTTAAAAAATAACCTTTAACAGTAATTTGTTGACCATCTAAATTTTGAACTGTAGGTAAAAATATAGGATATAAAAAGTAGTCATCATACTTTTCAAAATACCTATCAGTAAAGGTTACCTCAGATAAATCTTTCCAAGAAACCTCTTGTTGTCCAAAACATAAAGTAAACGATAATAGAAAAATTAACTGAATAATATTATTTTTCATTACTTAAAATTGTAGAAATATTCATTTTTAATATTGGAAATATAGCCAACGTTATAGATAAAAATACCATTATAAAAATTAATAAACCTATTTGCATTATATCTAGAAACGATAAATCTTTAATTATGTTTTGTTGATAGCTCGATTCTATAAAACTAACAAAGACTCCTAACCCTACTTTTATAAGCAGAAAACCTAATAAAAAGGCTAAAAAAGCAATAAGAAAGCCTTCATAACATATCATTTTTATTAACTGAAAGTTATTAGCTCCGTAAGTACGTAAAATTGCTAAATCGAAAGCTCGTTCTTTAACCATTTTATAAAGACTTATAAATATTGTTAAACATGAAATAACAAGTATAATATAAGCAATCCAATTAATGGTTTTAAACCCAACACTAGTATATTCATAAAGTTTATTTAGCTCAAAAACAGGTAATACTGCTTGCATATTTGTACGCTCGTTAATTCTTTTAGGAAATGTTAATAATGCTCTAGGAGTTTTGAAGTTTACTAATAATGAGGTTATTTCTTTATCATCATCATGGTCTTTATGATGATTGTGTTCTTCGTGGTTATGAACATCCCAAACACTTTCTAAACTAGTTAATATTAAACGATCTATAACCTTTTTGGTAGGTTTTAAAATACCTACAACAGTTAATTGGTCTGAATGAACATCTAAATTATTTTTTATTAAGCCATGAGAACTTAAAATTGTATCGCCTATTTTAATATTTAGATTTGCAGCTACAGTACTACCCAAAACCACTTCTAAAGATTTTTTAACCATATGGCCTTGAGCTATATGGGCATTATATAATGAAATAAAATTATTAGTGGTTCCTACTATTCTAAACCCTTTAAAATTATCGCCATAAGAAATTGGTATGGCAGACTTTACTTTAGGATTTTTAATTATTTTTTTAGCTTCATGATAAGATATATTACCAGTAGGGTTATCTAAATGTAATACAGATGCTAAAACAAGTTGTAAAGGACTCCCCTTTGCTCCTATTACTAAATCTATTTTACCAACATTGTTTTCTATTTGATTTTCAAACGAATTCTTTAATTGTTTTATACCTAATAAAAGAGCAATACTAAGTGCTAATACAAAAATGCTTAAAAAAGTATATAAAAGTTTCGATTTAATATTACTTATGCTAATTTTCCAAATATTCATAAACTAATAGTTTTTTGGAAAAATGATTTTATACGATGATCGTGTGTAATAACAATTAAATTAGCATTTGTTTTTGCTGCTTGACTTCGCAATAATTGAATAACTCTTTTACAATTTTCATCATCTAAGCTAGAAGTAGGTTCATCGGCAAATATAACTTTAGGTTTATGTATTACAGCTAAAGCAATACCTAACCGTTGCAACTGACCTTCACTAAGGTTGTTTATTTTATGCTTTTTAAATTCTAATAAATCTAATTGTTCTAGTAAGGTTTCTATTTCTTGATTATTACTAGTTTTTTTACATAAAAATAAACGTGCTTTTAAATTATCAATTACATTTAACGATTGTATGGCGTGTTTTTTTTGAAATACCAACCCAATATTAAGCCCCCTATAAACATCGAGTTGGTTATTTCTTAAAGAAGTAATATTTGTATTATTAATAAAAACATTTCCTTTTTTAGGTTTTAACAATCCTGATAAAAGATGCAAAAAGGTAGTTTTACCTATACCTGATTTTCCTAAAACTAATACGTTTTCATTCTTTTCTAAAACTATATTAGGAAAACGGAAAATTGATGAGCTCCCTTTGTATTGAAATGTAAGATTATCTGTTTTTATCATATTAAAAATATACAACTATCTCATTATTTTATACTGCAATTGGCCATTGATCCTGTTTTGGAAATAGTTGCTTTTTCCAATCTCTAATTTCGTTTTCAGTTAAAATACAATTTTCTAATTCTTTCGTTATTTTCTCTTTTTCTAAATTTTGACCAATAAAAACTAATTCTATTTTTCGGTCTCCAAAATCAGCATCCCAATCCGACTCTATTAGTTCTTTATTTTCAATAAAACCTGGGTTATCTATACGTTCACCAAAGGTCATAGATGACCACCAAACACCTACAGGGTCTGTTTTACAAGAACCTCCGGCTGAACTCCACGATAATGCTTGGTTAGATCTAGAGGCTAACCAAAATAAGCCCTTACTCCTAATAATATTCTGAGGAAAACGTTGATTTAAATAGGTTAAAAAACGTTCTGGATGAAATGGTTTTTTACTTCTAAAAACAAACGAATTTATATTATATTCTTCGGTTTCGGGTGTGTGTTTGTTTTCTAATTCTTTTATCCAACCTGCTGAAGCTTCGGCTTTTTCAAAATCAAATAAACCTGTATTCAATACTTTTTTAAGCTCTACTTTAGATTCTTGAGTAGTTATAATTTGAGCTTCAGGGTTTAATTTATTAATAATTGCGTAAAGCAACTCTACTTGCTCTTTTTCTACTAAATCAATTTTATTAATAAGAATAACATTAGCAAATTCAATTTGATCGGTTAATAAATTTACAATTGTTCTATTGTCTCCTTCTATGTTCGTTAAATCTCTAGTTGTAAGGTAATCGGCACTAGCAAAATCTTTTAAAAAGTTAAAAGCATCAACTACAGTAACCATAGTGTCTACATAGCTAAAACGTGTTAAATCTGTTTTACCATCTTCACTTTCAAAAGAAAATGTTTGAGCTACAGGTATAGGTTCACTAATTCCTGTACTTTCAATAATCAAGTAGTCAAATTTGTTTTGCAAAGCTAACTTTTCAACCTCAATCATAAGGTCTTCTCGTAAAGTACAACAAATACAACCGTTAGACATTTCTACTAGTTTCTCTTCGGTTCGAGAAAGTGTATTTTCATTTTCAATAAACTGAGCATCTATATTTACTTCGCTCATATCATTAACAATTACAGCTACTTTTAAACCTTCTTTGTTATGTAATATATGGTTTAATAAAGTAGTTTTTCCGGCTCCTAAAAAACCACTTAAAACGGTTACTGGTAACTTTTTCATTTTATTATTTTAATAATACTTAACTTATACTAACACCAATCTTAATAGCTTTTTCTAACACAGAGGGTTCACTACCTGGACCTATTGTTAATAGTTTAGTTCCGGTAATTGGAACGCCATTAAAAGGCCTTATATGCACTGAACCATCTGGTGTACGTTCAAAATAAGTGTAATTTTTTTCTTCTTTAATTTGTACGCATCCTTTTACTCTAAGAATACTTTTAGGTAATTGATTACAAATAATATTAATACAGTCTAAATTTGGTAAAACAGGTAAATTGAAGGAACAAGAAGACCAGTGTGCTTTTTGATGCTCTAATTTTTCAACTTTATTGTTAGATGGTAAAAGCTCGGGTAATAATGTAACATCTAAATTATCCATTGTTATAATTTTAGCAATCGGGTTAAATTGTTTTATCTGATTGCTAACAATAATTTGTTCTTCTTTATTAACCTTATCTAAATGTGTTAAAATTATTAATGTAGAAACTTGAATTTGATTTGCCTCTAGATCGTTATATTCCCCTCTTTTTTGCCAATTTTTAACATCTACAACCGAAATTTGTATTGGTGGTAAAAACCTCTCATTAATACCTACCCCTAAAAACTCCATTAAAGAAGCAGCATCTGATGTTCCATTAGCTTCAATTAAAGTAATTCCTTTTTCCCTTTCGGGAATTCTATTAACCGTATTTCTTAGCTCTACAATACCGCTGCAACAAATGCAACTACCACTAAGTGCTTTAATTTGATTTTGCTCTATTTGTTTTAAAAAATGCTGAGCATCCATACTAGCATTTTCATAGTCATTTAGTATTAAAAAAGGATTCCATCCTTTTTTAGAAAAACTCTCTATTAAATATTTTAGTAAAGTAGTTTTTCCGGCTCCTAAAAAACCAACAATCGTAATTATAGCTTCCATTAATATTAACCTATTTTAATTAAATTTCTAATTATTAAAACTAATTAAAAAGCTGGATATTTAAGTTTAAAAATCAAAACAATTAATAGTTAAAGTTTTAGTTTAAGTAATGCTTATTCATGCATACTATGTCAGGAAGTATACTTTTAAATACTTGGTCATACCGATCATAAATTTTAGCGTTAATTTTTAAAGTGGAATTAATAAAATTACCTAATTCGAATTTTAATTCTTTTATCTTACTGTTTAAATAATAAGAAAGAATAGAAAATTGATTACGATCAGTATCCCAAAATATTTCAGAATGCTTTTTTTGTTTTATTAGTTGATTATATAAACTCCTTAACCCCCTCATATTCAAAAAATCTTGTGTTCCTAAAGCATCAATTACTATATGATTTTTATTAGATAACACAAATGATATTTCTTGAATATGATGATCCTTAACTATTTTTTTTATGCTCTCTATAGTATTATTCTCCACTATAAAAGAATTACCCAAAGAGAAATAAAAATAGTTTTCTTGCTTAAATGTGGAATTAATAACAGGTTCTAAGCAATCAGTTGGACATAAAAGGTAAAGACGTTTTATCATTATACTACAGGTTCACTTATTGTGTAAGGAAATGATGAATGATGCACATCTATCTTTAAAACACCATTAATTAATTTATAACCAAAAGTATATTCTACTTTGGCTTCATTTCCGTTTAAATCGGTAAAAAAGTAATTTCCCATTGCTATGGCACGATTTTCTTCTAATATTAAATTAGTATTTTCAAATCTTACTTTTGTCCAAGGGTTAATAGCAAACCCTTTATCTTCATTACAAGCTCTATCGTTACCAGCTATAAAATAAGACAAAGCTTGTTCTTTTGTTGCTCTAAATTGCTCATTAGCACATTTGGTTGGCTTAAATAAAACTACCCCTTCTTTAAATGCATATAATACATTAAGAAAACCACTTGTAAATGTTTCACATTCAGATCTATTATCTTTCAAAGAACCAATTTGTACAACCCCTTGACCCCATGATTCTTGTATTTTTAATACTTGTTCTTTTGTTATCATTTTTCTAATGTTTGTTGTGAGATTATTTTTAAAAATTCATTGCGTTTTGATTCTTTTTCAAAGCACCCACCATATTCTAATGTAGTTGTAAAACTACTTTGATCTTGAATACCTCTAGACGATACACAAAGGTGTTTAGCTGTTACCGAAACTATTACATCTTCAGTTTCTAAAACATTTTGTAAATCATTTAGTATTTGTAATACTAATCTTTCTTGAACTTGTGGTCGCCTAGCATAATAGTCTACTAATCGATTAATTTTAGATAACCCTATTACTTTATTTTTTGGAACATAAGCAACATTAGCATAACCTATAATTGGTAAAAAATGATGCTCGCAAGAAGAGTCAATTCTAATGTTTTGCTCTATAAGCATTTTATTATAGCTGTACTTATTTTCAAACACAGATAATTTTGGTTTATTTTCTGGGTTTAACCCATAAAACAACTCTTTTACATACATTTTAGCAAAACGATATGGTGTACCCGATAAACTTTCATTGGTTAAATCTAGACCTAGTTCTTGCATAATTTTTTCAAAATGATGCTGAATAGACTCTATTTTTTCGGTATCCGATTTTACAAAAGCATCGGAACGTAAAGGTGTTTCTATACTTGTAGAAATGTGGTTATCGCCAATATTTTCAATTTCTTTTTTATCCTTCATTTAAACAGTATTTATCATTTTCACAATTACAATACTTTTTATTGTAAAGATGTAACATCATTAATGAAATTGGGGGTATATAAATTAATGTTTCAGGTAATGGTAATAGCTCTATTTTTTCGTTTATTACAATAAATAATAAAACACTCCAACTTAGCCATAACATTGGTTTTATCCATTCAAGTGTTGTTGCTTTTGTAGAAAAATAAATAGCAAAAAAAGAAACTACTAAAAACAAATAGTCAATAAAGCTCCACCAGATTGGTGCTCCGCTACAGCAACTAGCTGTACAAGTTTGTGCAATAAACACAAAAGGAGTAGCTAGGCAATGAACTAAACACAAAGAACTTGCAAATGTTCCTAATAGATCAGGTTTTTGTTTTAATAATATCATTATTTTCTTCAATACAACTGTGTTGCAAATATAAAACTATTATCAACTAATGCAACAAAGTTGCATTTAATTTTTACCCTTGTATCTAAAGCTATACTTGACATAAAGGCAAAAAAATAATTTTAGAGCTCAAACTTTCAAATTCATTTTTTGCTTCAGCAACATAGTTGCATTACATTTGCAGTATGGGTGTTTTAAGAAAAACAAAATCTGTAAAACTATTATTGGCTGAATTTGAAAAAAATTCGAGCGCTATATCGGTTATTACATTAATTGAACGTCTTGGTTCTGAAATGAATAAGACGACGATTTATCGTGTATTAGATAAATTAGAAGATGATGGTTTTTTACATTCTTTTTTAGGTAAAAATGGACATAAATGGTATGCTAAATCTAATGGTTGCTCCTCTTCTATTCATAGAGATATTCACCCTCATTTTCAATGTTTAGTATGCGGAAAAGTTGACTGTTTACCCGTTGAAATTTCAATACCCAATATTCCTAATTATAAAGTTGATGTATCTCAGGTTTTATTGCAAGGCACCTGTGAATCTTGTTATAAAGAGTAGTTTATAATAAGTTATTTATTTTTCCATGTACTTTTGCCATGTAATTAAAATGTATTTTGAAGGATTTGTATTTTTTATTTCATAGAACCCAAACTCAAAACAAAAAAGGTAAATCTCATTCTTTTTATTTTTCCAATAATTTGTAAAATAATTAGCATCAAAACCTTCTTTAAGTAACTTTTCTTTTCTTACTGTTGCTAAACCAGATTTATTATATTTCTTTAAGATTTTTCTGTTTGTATTCAACTTATTTTTTACTACTAAAAACCTAGTATCTTCTTTTTCTTTATTTTGTTGATAATGGTACGAAGATTTACAATAAGGTGAACAAAACTTCTTATCAGCCCTACCTTTTAATTTGGTTTTACAAAACAAACAATTAACATTATTATCCATATAATTAAACGTTTATTATACGTATAAATTTACGTTTATTTTTGCTTATTAACTCATTTTCAGTGAATTTTGATAGAATATGCAGCAAGAACTTAAAACCCATATAAGTTTAAAAAATTTATTCATTAATAATGAAGCTAAAATTGGTTTGCAATTTTACCCCAATAAAATAATACAGGCATTAGTAAAAGGCTTACCTGGAGTAAAATGGAGTAAACAATTTTCTATGGTGTTTGTACCAAATACCCCACAATTATTAGATTTAATTTTTGAAACTTTCAAAGGAGTTTGTTGGGTAAACACAAGTTCCCTTTTTAAAGATAAAATTATAAACAAAGAACAAGGTGTAGTTAATGTTAATTGGTATAGAGAAAGGAAATCTAAACACGGATTTAACTATTGTCCAGAGTCATTTTTATTAAAATTAGAATTAAAAAAATATGCATTGAATACAGTAAAGTCTTATGTGAATGGTTTTGAATTATTTATGAACTATTATTATGGTAGCCAATTAAGTGAACTGAATGAGAATGATATACGTAATTATCTACAGTATTTAATTCAATCAGGAAAATCAGATTCTACCGTTAATTTAGCTATAAACAGTATTAAGTTTTATTATGAAATTGTATTAGGGATGCCTAACCGATTTTATAGTATTGAACGACCAAGACCAAAAGAAAAACTACCCGAGGTTATTAGTAAAGTTGAAGTAAAAATGATGATAGATATTACAAAAAACCTTAAACATAAGACAATTATTAGTTTATTATACTCAACAGGAATGCGTAGAGGTGAATTATTGAACTTGAAAATTAATGAAATAGATAGTAAGCGAATGCTTATTAAAATTAAGGATGCTAAAGGAGGAAAAGAACGAATAACTTTACTTTCAGAAAAGATGCTTTCTTTATTAAGAGAATACTATAAAAATTACACTCCAAAAGTTTATCTTTTTGAAGGGCAAAAAGGAGGTCGATATAGTGCAGAAAGCATTGTTAATATTGTAAAAAAAGCAGCATCTAAATCAGGTCTTAATACTAGAGTAACCCCACATATGTTAAGGCATAGCTTTGCAACACATTTAATTGAAGATGGCACTAGTATTAGATTTATCCAGCAATTGTTAGGTCATAGTTCTATAAAAACAACCGAAATTTACACAAATGTGTCTACAACCTACTTTAATGAAATTAAAAACCCATTTGACACCCTTGGATAAGTACGATATATATGTAACTTTACATATATTAAATTGTTGTGTAACATTGAAAAAACTCAAAACTAAATTATGTCATTAAGAATTACAGACGAATGTGTCAATTGTGGAGCTTGTGAAGTTGAGTGTCCAAATGGAGCCATTTATGAAGGTGGGGGTGATTGGAAATTTTCTGATGCAACAAATTTGAAAGGTGTCGTTAAAGACTTAAAAGGAAACCTTATTAATACTGAAAAAAGCAATGAAGCAATTCAAGATGAATATTACTACATCGTTGAGGATAAATGTACTGAATGTATAAATTACGCTGATGAACCTCAATGTATAGCTGTTTGTTGTGTCGAATCTTATGAGAAATCTAAAATTGAAACAAAGGAAGAATTAAATAATAAAATAAAATGGTTATTCGGAGAGAGTAACCCATACGGAAATCCAAACTTAAAAAATTTCAAGCCTACAAAAATTGAAAAGGATAATATGACAAATTGCTCTTGCAATGAAAAAAATGACGTTGATAAAAAAACTGACTCAAAAACTTCATTCTGGAAGAGGTTATTCGGATAAATAAGAAAAAAACGTTACACAACACGGTGTATAAAACATAGCTAATAAGTGCTTAACCGAAAGGATTGTCTATATTTAGAAAGTCCTCCAAATTTTTAATTTGGCTTTTAAAAAAGAGAAAATTAAAAACAAAATATAAAAATTCGGCTCAGTACTAAACTCAAAATGTAGTATCTTTTTACACGCTACGATTTTATACACTAACCGTTGTAAAACATTAAATGAAAGTTGTCAGAAAAATATTTTTAATAATTGCAATAATTATTGGATTAGTGATCATTTCATCTATCGGGTGGTTTTCATATTATTCTTATCAAGAATATAAATTTTATAATATTAAAATTCCTAAAAATCTAAACTTTGAAAAACCGATTAAATTCCCTACAAAATCACAAAGAGATTCAGTAAAAAAATTAAAAGTCAATCGTGATAAACTTATTGTGTTTGGGAATGGATTCATAGGCTACGATTTTTATATGTGGCACAAGCCTATTGAGAAAGGTGAGATTTATATAAAAGCATTTGAATTGACACAAAAAGTCGAATTATCTGAATGGAAATTAAGTAATCGCACAAAAAATAAAATCACAAAATTGAGTAATAACTACCAACTTTATGAAGGGAGTACAGTAATTGATGAAGGAACTTTTGAGCATTTCTATCCAACAAGGTTTGAATTATGGTTTAAATCTGAAGATTCTGGTATCGAGAAAAAAATGGCTAAAAAAAACTATATAATAGATGGTTGGGATAGGTAAAACGTTTTACAACAATACCTATAATTAATGCGGGGGCAAGTGCTAGCCGAAATGTTGGCTGATTTGCATTATCGCAAACCCTTTTTTCTTATTTT
>CAZJGP010000103.1:0-18290 GCA_964545595.1 uncultured Flavobacteriaceae bacterium
ACGCTATGTACGCAATTGTAGAGATAGCAGGGCAGCAATTTAAAGTTGCAAAAGACCAAAAAGTATTTGTTCATCGTTTAGCAGGTGAAGAAGGTGATACTGTTACATTTAACAATGTATTACTTACTGCAGATGGAGAGCAAATTTCAGTTGGCGCCCCAGCTATAGAGGGAGCTTCAGTAGAAGCAAAGATCTCTAGACACCTTAAAGGTGATAAAGTAATCGTTTTTAAGAAAAAAAGACGTAAAGGTTACAGAAAAAAGAACGGACACAGACAGTCATTAACTGAAATAGTTATTGAAAGTATTGTTTCTTCAGGAGCAAAACCAGTTAAAAAAGCTGCTGCTAAACCAGCTGCAAAAAAAACAACAAAAGGTGATGATCTTAAGAAGATTGAAGGAATTGGACCAAAAGCGGCTGAAGCTTTAACAAATGCAGGTATTGATACTTTTGCAAAGTTAGCAAAAGCTGAACCAACAAATATTAAAGAAATTTTAGTAGCTGCTAGTTCTCGTTTAGCTCACTTAGAGCCAGGAACATGGCCTCAGCAATCTGAATTAGCTGCTGCTGGTAACTGGGACGAGTTAAAAGTATTACAAGACAAGTTAGACGGAGGGAAGTAATTCTCATTCGAAAGTTTAATCTTTTTCGTTTAGGCGAAAATTAAAATCGAAATAAAATGGCTCATAAAAAAGGGGTAGGTAGTTCGAAGAATGGTAGAGAATCAGAATCAAAACGTTTAGGTGTTAAGATTTTTGGTGGTCAAGCTGCAATTGCAGGGAACATTCTAATCAGACAAAGAGGAACAGCTCACAGACCAGGTGAAAACGTTTATGCAGGTAAAGATCATACTTTACATGCTAGAGTTGATGGAATTGTGAAGTTTACAAAAAAGAGAGATAATAAATCTTACGTATCGATAGTACCTTTCGACGCATAATTTTTTTATCTTTTATAGATGATATTAAAAAGTTCATTACTTAATTGTAATGAACTTTTTTTGTAAAAAAAATATGGTATTAGGCATGAATTTTGTTTATATATCTAATAACTTTGTATATATCTTATAATTAATACGTTGTATGTTTATGAAACAGCTTTGTGTAACACTTCTATGTGTTTTTTCAGTAGTTAATTTTACTGTAATGGCTCAAAAACCATTAATTCAATATGATTTAGGAAAATTAACAGAACTTAAAATGAGTTTAATAGAGAAGACGGCTTCTGTTGAAACTCAAAAAGAATATAGGTCTTTATTAAAAAAAGCAGATAAAACTCTTTTAAAAGAAAATCCAACGGTAATAAATAAAACAATTCAGACACCTTCAAAAAGTAAGAATGATTATTTAAGTATTAGCCGTTATTGGTGGCCTAAAAAAGGTAATAAAAGAGCTCCATGGGTTAGAAAAGATGGAAAAACAAATCCAGATACTCAAACAGATGCAGTTGATCGAAAACGTTTAAGTAGAATGATTAGGTATGTGGAAACGTTATCATTGGCGTATTTCTTTTCTGGTAAAGAAGAATATGCACAAAAAGGTATAAGTGTATTAAATACATGGTTTATTGAAAGTAAAACTAAAATGAATCCTCATTTACAATATTCTCAAAGTGTTCCAGGTAACCCTAAAAGTAGACGATCAGGAATACTAGATGGGAGAGGTATTCCTTTGAAGGTTTTAGATGCAATTACATTACTTTCAAAATCTAAATACTGGACAGAAGAAGAGAAATTGGGAATTAATAAGTGGTTAATTGAGTATACTATTTGGTTGGTTTATAGTAAAACAGGAATTGCTGGTAGTAAGCAAGAAAATAATCATGGGTCGTGGTATAATACTCAAATGGCTGCATTAGGTTATTATACAGGAGACATTGCTATTGTAAAAAATGCAGTAGAAAAAACTAAAAATTTATTAATTAATCAGTTAAATACTGATGGATCCCAGTCACATGAATTGAAAAGAACAAGAAGTTATTTTTATAGTTGTTTTAACTTAGATGCAATTACAAGAACGGCGATTATTGCAGAAAAAGCAGGTGTTCCCTTTTGGAATTTTAAGACAGATGAAGGGAAAGGAATAGCCAAGGCTATAGAGTTTTTGATTCCGGCAGCAAACGGAGAAAAATGGAATTATAAAACAACAAGTAAAGGTTTGGAAGAAGTTCATTTGGTACCTATTCTAAAAAGGGTTTCAGGTAAATTAGATTCGGCTAATTTTGATAGTACTTATAAAGTATTAGTTGAAAAGATTATTTCAAAATCGAGTAAATCAAGTAAGGAGAAGAAGGTGCTTAAGGATATGAATTTTTTAAATCAAAACTTATACTAGTTATATCTCTTGATAATAAAGCAAAAAAGCCGATATTTATTAAGTGTCGGTTTTTTTTGCTTTATTAGTATCTAGGTCTTCTTTCTTCGGGTGCAGTTTGCCCGTGTAAACAACCTAGAATTTGATTGCTTCCGGGTTTATTAACATGGTAATGGTAACTTCGTGTTACATCTGAGTGTCCTCTACATTTGTCAAGATCTGTTAGTTGTTTGTTTTCTGGTAATTCATAAATTCCAAATCCATGCCATAGCATACCCTATTAATGGAGGGTGGTTGTCTTGTTGTATTTTTTTGTTACAACCGGTTACTGCGTGGTAGCGGTACCCTGAATGTGGATTTATATGCCCTTCGCAATCGTCTAACGGTGCGATAGTGTGAGCGGCTAAGATAGCATGCGTTGGTGCTGGTCCGTCAAATTTAACGTCATTAAAGGCAATTCCGAATCCTCTTCGTCCGGCTCTAGAGCTTTTTTCTTTGTAAGTAGGATTTATAGGAATTAAATAAGTGTTGTTTATGTTTTTGTAATAACTAGGTAGGTATTCTACGCAATGGTTTTTGTATTCTTCGTCTACATTTGGTTTTGCGGCACCTTCACATGCTTCTTGAGTTTCGGTTACTTTAATTTGTCCATCTTCTTTGTATATATTCCATTTTGAATCATTGTAAAGATTATCTAAATGGGCGATAAAATTTCCATCGACATCATATACGTGGCCATCTTTAAACCAAATACCGCCATTTTTTTAGAGTCGGTAATTGTTTTTGGGTACCAAGGACCAGTTTCATGTTCTTTTGGTTGAGGCTTGATTACAATTTTATAATACATTTTTTTGATCCATTATAAAGTGTTACTTCTTGAGTGGATATAGGTTTAGTTAAATTTTCAGATATAAACAAGCTAGTGTTGACGATATTTTCTTTTAAGGGGGTGTTTTCCTTGTTTTTATATTGAGAAAAAAAGAAGAGTATAAGTAGGGTGATAAATATGTTTTTCATGATAATTTAATTGACACCGAAAGTTACTTTTAAAAATAGATATAATAATTAAGAATGCTGTATGTGTTTTTGAAGTCTTTTCTTGTAAATAAAATCTGTTAAATAATTTGTAAATTTGCATATGTTATTATTTTAATAACGTTTAATCTTAAAATTAGTATAGCATGCAACTGTACAATAAATTAAGCGCTAAGGAAAGAGCAGCTCTAATAGAAGAGGCTGGTACTGAGCGTATGACAATTTCTTTTTATCAATACGCTAACATAGGAAACCCTCAAGTACTCCGAGATCATTTGTTTTTAACATGGAATGAAATGGATGTGCTGGGTAGAATATATGTAGCAACTGAAGGTATAAACGCACAACTGTCTGTGCCAGCACCAAATTTTGATAAGTTTAAAAAACATTTAGATACAATTTCTTTTCTAGAAGACGTGAGATTAAATATTGCCAGAGAGCAAGATAATATGTCTTTTTTGAAGCTAAAGGTAAAAGTTCGTAAAAAAATTGTAGCCGATGGGTTGGATGATAATACATTTGATGTAACAACAAAAGGAGTTCATGTAGATGCTAAAACTTTTAATGATTTAATTGAAGACCCGGACACTGTTTTGGTTGATATGCGTAATCATTATGAAAGTGAAATAGGGCATTTTAAAAATGCCGTAACTCCTGATGTGGATACTTTTAGAGATTCTTTAGATATTATTGAGGAAGACTTAAAAGATCATAAAGAAGATAAAAAATTGGTTATGTATTGTACGGGCGGAATTCGTTGCGAAAAAGCAAGTGCATATTACAAGCATAAAGGTTTTAAACAAGTTTTTCAGTTAGAAGGAGGTATTATTGAGTACGCTAGGCAGGTTGAATCAGAAGGCTTAGAGAATAAATTTAAAGGTAAAAATTTTGTTTTTGATCATCGAAGAGGAGAACGTATTTCAGATGATGTAATTTCTAATTGCCACCAATGCGGAAAGCCATGCGATGTTCATGAAAATTGTGCAAATGAAGCTTGTCATTTGTTATTTATTCAATGTGAAGAATGTAAAGCAAGAATGGATAATTGTTGTTCTGATGAATGTAAAGAAATAGCAGCATTGCCTTTTGAAGAACAAAAAGCGCTACGAAAAGGTAAGGGTAATAGTAATAAAATATTTAAAAAGGGTAGATCTGAAGTGTTAAAGTTTAAGAAGTAATATTCTTCTGTTTTAATAATTATGATAGCTATTTAAAATTCAATTTCAAAAAGAGTATATTTACTTTTTATAGAAGAGTTTACGAATGAGACACTCGGTAATAATTATTTCCAGCGAAAGCAAAATAAAATTACTAGAGTTTGATGCTAACTATCTTAGTTAGTTATATATACAGATTGATTTATGGCGTGTAGTAGTTGTTCTACAAAAGACGGTAAACCTAATGGGTGTAAAAATAATGGTACTTGTGGTACTGATGGATGTAATAAGCTAACCGTTTTTGATTGGCTTTCAAATATGTCATTGCCAAGTGGTATGGCTGCATTTGATTTTGTTGAAGTCCGTTTTAAAAACGGACGAAAAGATTATTATCAGTTTTCAGGAGGGTTAACTTTAAGTATTGGTGATGTGGTTGCTACACAAGCAAGTTCAGGTCATGATGTTGGTATGGTTAGTTTGGCAGGCGAATTAGTTCGTGTGCAAATGAAAAAGAAGAAAGTTTCTACAAAAGGAGAGAATGTCCTGAAAATATACAGAAAGGCAACTCAGAAAGATATTGATATTTGGCAAGGAGCACGAGATAAGGAAGGGACAATGAAGGTCCGTGCTCGTGAAATTGCTATAAAATTAAATCTGAAAATGAAAATTTCAGATATTGAATTTCAAGGAGATGCATCAAAAGCTACATTTTATTATACAGCAGAAGAGCGTGTAGATTTTAGACAATTAATAAAAGATTTTGCCAAAGAATTTAGTACTCGAATTGAAATGCGTCAAATTGGTTTCCGCCAAGAAGCATCACGATTAGGAGGTATAGGTTCTTGTGGACGTGAGTTATGTTGTTCTACATGGTTAACTGATTTTAGATCTGTTAACACTAGCGCTGCTCGTTATCAGCAGTTGTCGTTGAATCCTCAAAAATTAGCAGGACAATGTGGAAAATTAAAGTGCTGTTTAAATTATGAATTAGATTCGTATTTAGAGGCTTTAAAAGAATTTCCTAAAACTGATGCTAAAATTTACACGGAAAAAGGAACTGCAGTTTGTCAAAAAATAGATATTTTCAAAGGTATATTATGGTACGCTTATGAAGGTGATTGGATGAACTGGTACACCATAGCTGCTAAAGATGCAACTGAAATGATTAGCTTGAATAGACAAAAAAAGCCAGTTGCAGGTTTAGAGGATTATGCTGTTGAAGATGATAAAAAAGAAGTTAAATTAAATTTTGAAAACGTAGTAGGTCAAGATAGTTTAACTCGTTTTGATCAACTTAAAAAAAGAAATAATAATAGACGTAAAAAGTCTAGGAAACCTCAAGGTCAAGGGCAACCAAAACAAGATAATAAAAATACTGTAGTAGCTGAGAAGGAAGGTCAGCCAGCTAAAAGACGTAGGCCTAATAATCGTAAAAAAACGAATAATAAGCCACAACAAAAAAAAGAAGGTCAGCAACAAAATTCTAAGCAGACTCAAGGTCAATCAAAACAAAATAATCCTCAGGCAAAACAAGGGGATAAGGCACTAATCAAAAAAAGACCTCAAAAACGAAAGCCAAGACCAAAAAATAATCCAAATAAACCTAATGTTAACGCTAAGCCAAACCATAATAAAGCGGATGACTAAATATTATTTTATAATAGGAGCATTTTTAATGCTTGTAGGTTGCGATAAAAATCGTGTTTTTGATACTTATGAGAGTATAGAAAGCATAGGTTGGCATAAAGATAGTATTCAAGAGTTTGAATTACCTATAATGGATAGTATTGCCGAATATAATATGTATTTTAATATACGTAATAGTAATGATTATCCGTTTAGCAATTTGTATGTTATATCTACAATCGAATATCCTAACGGGAAAAACCAAGTAGATACGTTAGAGTATGAAATGGCGTTATTAGATGGTAAATGGTTAGGAGAGGGAGGATCGTCTATTAAAGAAAGTAAGCTTTGGTATAAAGAAAACTTTAAGTTTAAAGAAGACGGAAAATATAAAATAAGTATTGCTCAAGCAATGCGTAAAAATGGTTCGGTAGATGGTATTACCTTTTTAAAAGGTATAACAGATATTGGTTTAAGAGTTGAAAAGAAAGAAACTCCATAAGTTATGGCAAAAGAAGTGCAAACTAAAAAAGTTAGCAATAATAAAAAACCTGCAAAAACAGTTTTTTTTAAATATATAAAATGGTTTTGGTCGGCATTTATACTAGGTGTTGTCGGCATTTTATTGTTATTTATTTTAGCAAGTGTAGGAGCTTTTGGTTCTATGCCAGATTTTGCTGAATTAGAAAACCCAGAAAACAATTTAGCTACTGAAATTATATCTTCTGATGGAAGAACTATTGGAACCTTCTTCAATGAAAATAGAACTCCTGTTACTTACGATGAATTACCAGATCATTTAGTAAAAGCATTAATAGCTACCGAAGATGAGCGTTTTTATGAACATTCAGGTATTGATGGTAGAGGTACTATACGTGCATTAGCCTTTTTGGGAACAAAAGGAGGAGCTAGTACAATTACACAACAATTGTCTAAATTGTTATTTACAGGAGGTTCTCAAAGTATTGTAAAAAGGGTATTTCAAAAAGTAAAAGAATGGGTAATAGCAATTAAGTTAGAAAAACAATATACTAAAGAAGAAATTGTTACTATGTACTTTAATAAGTACGATTTCTTATATCAAGCTGTTGGTATTGGTTCTGCATCAAGAATATATTTTGGAAAAGAACCCAAAGAACTTAAAATAGAAGAGTCTGCTGTTTTAGTGGCAATGTTAAAAAATCCAATTCTTTATAACCCAAATAAAGAACGTTTTAAAAAGAATTCTTTGAATAGAAGAAATCAGGTTTTTAAACAGATGGAAAAAAATGAGTTTATTTCCACGAAAGTAAAAGATAGCTTACAAAAACTTCCGTTAGAAATTAACTTTTCGCCTGAAGGTCATTCAGATGGATTGGCTACCTATTTTAGAGAATATTTACGTGATTTTATGGGTGATTGGATTAAGAATAATCCTAAAATTAATGGAGTTACCGGAGAAGAAGAACTTTATAATATATATAGAGACGGTTTGAAAATTAATGTAACTATCGATTCTCGAATGCAGCGTTACGCTGAAGAGTCGGTAAAAGAGCATTTAACAAAACTTCAAAAAGAATTTAAACGACAGAATAAAGATAATAAGACAGCGCCATTTAGAGATATTGAAAAAGAAGATGTTGAGCGTATAGTAAAACAAGGTATGCGCAGGTCGGAGCGTTATCGTGTTATGAAAGCTGCCGGTAAAAAGGATAAAGAAATTTATGCTTCATTTAAAGAAAAAGCTAAAATGAAAGTTTTTTCTTGGGAAGGAACTATTGATACAGTTATGACTCCTAGAGATTCAATTTTGTATTATAAGTCATTTTTCCAGACAGGAATGATGTCTATGGATCCTCAAACCGGACATGTTAAAGCATGGGTTGGTGGTAATAACTATAAACATTTTCAATACGATCATGTAAAACAAGGAAAAAGGCAGGTAGGATCAACCTTTAAACCTTTTGTATACGCAACTGCAATAGATCAATTAAAGCTATCGCCATGCGACACTTTGCCAAATGTGCAATACACAATAGAAGCTGGTAAGTTTGGAAGTACAGAAGATTGGACGCCTCGTAATAGTGGAGATAAGTATGGTGGTATGATGAGTTTAAAAAATGCCTTAGCACAATCTATAAATACAATTACAGCTCGTTTAATGGGGCGTATTGGTCCGGTACCTGTAGCAAGTTTAGCTAAGAAAATGGGTGTAGAAAGTAAAATACCTGAAGTGCCATCTATAGCATTAGGAACGGTAGATTTAAGTGTTTATGAAATGGTAGGAGCCTATAGTACCTTTGCTAATGAAGGTATTTACAATAAGCCAGTAATGGTTACTAGTATCGAAGATAAAAACGGAACTATTTTATACCATAACACACCAAACCCTAAAGATGTTATAAGTAAGGAGGCAGCTTATGTAACCGTTAATTTAATGGAAGGTGTAACGCGTTCTGGGTCGGGTGCAAGACTACGTACAGGTAAGTCTAATAGGAAAGATTTTAAAAGAATAATTACAGGTCACCCATACCAATTTACAAACCCTATAGCGGGTAAAACAGGAACTACTCAAAATCAAAGTGATGGTTGGTTTATGGGAATGGTACCAAATTTATGCACAGGAGTTTGGGTAGGTGCTGAAGATAGAGCAACACATTTTGGAAGTGTAACTTATGGTCAAGGTGCAGCAATGGCGTTGCCAATTTGGGCTTTATATATGCGTAAATGCTATAATGATAAAACCTTAAAGGTTTCAAAAGGTGAGTTTGCTAGACCGCAAGATTTAAGTATTGAAATTGATTGTGAAATTTATAAAACAAATGCTATTGAAAACAATGATAATGATTCAGATGAAGATGAATTTGATATCTAGTTAAGTGTTTCTTAAAAAAGTAAAAAAAGCATTCAGTTATTGAATGCTTTTGTGTTTATAAATATTCCTTTTGTATTCTTATAAGATATCATAGAGCAGATTTTTAAAAAAAATAACAGATAGCTTTAAAAGCTATTTAACGTAAAAGGATGAGAGCTTATAAATAAAATAGTAAAAATTAGAAATGAAAATAATATCCTATAACGTAAACGGAATACGTGCAGCTTTAAAAAAAGACTTTATAACATGGTTAACATCAGCAAATCCAGACGTTCTTTGTTTGCAAGAAATTAAAGCGCAAGAAGATCAGTTAGATTTATCTGTTTTTCATGATGCAGGATACAAATATTGTTATTGGTATAGTGCTCAAAAAAAGGGTTATAGCGGAGTAGCAATTTTAAGTAAAACAGAACCTAATCATGTAGAATACGGAACGGGTATTGAACATATGGATTTTGAAGGACGTAATATTCGTGCCGATTTTGACGGAGTTTCTGTTATGAGTATGTATTTACCAAGTGGAACAAATTCGGCTAGGTTAGAGCATAAATTCATGTATATGGATGATATTTTAGCGTATTTGACAGAAGTAAGAGCTGAAATTCCAAACTTAGTAGTTTGTGGTGATTATAATATTTGTCATGAAGAAATTGATATTCATAACCCAAAAGGATTAAAGAAAACTTCTGGTTTTTTGCCAGAAGAAAGAGAATGGCTGTCTAAGTTTATTGATAGTGGTTTTGTGGATTCTTATAGAGAATTTAATAATGAGCCACATAATTATAGTTGGTGGAGCTATAGAGCAAACGCTCGAAACAACAACAAGGGTTGGCGTATAGATTATAATATGGTTACAGAACCTCTAAAAGATAAATTAACACGTGCGGTAATTTTACCCGAAGCTAAACATAGTGATCATTGTCCAATTGTAGTAGAACTAGATGTGTAATTTTCTGTAAAAGGAAAAGACGAAATAGATAAAGTAAAAAAAGAGATAGCCAATAATAAGATTATGAAATATACAACACTACCAGGAACAGACATAAAAGTTAGTAAAATATGTTTAGGTTCTATGAATTGGGGTATTCAGAATACAGCTGAAGAAGGGTATGCTCAAATGGATTATGCAGTAGAAAAAGGAATTAACTTTATTGATACGGCTGAGTTATATCCGGTACCTTTTGATATCACTAAAAATGGTGATACTGAAAAAATAATGGGTACTTGGATGAAGGAGAAAAAAAATAGAGCTGATTTAGTTATAGCATCTAAAATTGTTGGTCCGCGTGCTTTTGTTAGCGAAGTTCGTGATATTGTAGATTTTAGTAAAGCATCATTAGAAGATGCTTTGCATAAATCATTAACAGGTTTACAGACTGATTATATTGATTTATACCAATTACACTGGCCTGAAAGAAACACAAACTTTTTTGGTTTATTAGGTTATACGCATCAAGAAGAGGAACAATGGTCTGATAATTTTCAAGAAGTGTTACATAACTTAGAAAGTTTTCAAAAACAAGGTAAAATACGCGAAATAGGAGTTTCAAACGAGGTTCCTTATGGTGTAATGCGTTTTGTAGAAGAAGCTAGAAAAGGAGCTTCTAAAATTAGAACGGTACAGAACCCGTATAACCTTTTAAGTCGTAAAGATGAGATTGGATTAACGGAGGTTTTGCATAGAGAAGATATTGGGTATTTAGCCTATTCGCCACTTGGTTTTGGTCAGTTAACAGGTAAGTATTTAGAAGATACTCCAGCAGATGGTCGTGTTACTAAATATCCTCAATTTGGAAGATACCATAATGAACGAAGTTTTAAAGCAACAAGAGCTTACAATGAGGTTGCTAAGAAACATAATTTAAGTTTAACTGAAATGTCATTAGCATTTATAAACCAACAACCGTTTATGACTTCTAATATTATTGGAGCATCGTCAGTAGCACAATTAAAAGAAAATATCGAAAGTATTAATTTAGAGCTTTCGCCAGAAGTAATAAAAGATATTAATGATGTACATGTGCAATTTCCAAACCCTGCACCATAAAGTATATTCTATTTTTCTGAAATAAAAAAGGCGTTCTAATTTTAGAACGCCTTTTTTATTATTGGTTTATTCATCATTATCCTTAGCATATTCTTCATATGCTTCAGGATATAAAAAGTTATTGTATGGAAAACGAGTAACATGAATATCTCTAACTTCTTTATAAACACGTTTACGGAAGCTTTCCATATTTTCTTTGTTAATGGCAGAGATAAATAAAGCTTTATCTCCAATTTGGTTCATCCAAGTGTTTCTCCAATCATCTAAAGTATAGTGAGCAGAGGTGCGTTCAGTCATTAAATCATCTTCATCTATAGTTTCGTGCGTATAAGCATCAATTTTATTAAAGACCATAATGTGGCGTTTATCGCTACATTTTATCTCTTTTAAAATAGTATTTACTGATTCTATATGATCTTCAAATTGTGGATGTGAAATATCAACAACATGTAATAATAAGTCAGCTTCTCGAACTTCGTCAAGTGTACTTTTAAAACTCTCTACTAGTTGAGTAGGTAGTTTTCTAATAAAACCAACTGTATCACTTAAAAGAAAAGGAAGGTTACCAATAACCACTTTTCTAACAGTAGTATCTAAGGTTGCGAATAATTTATTTTCGGCAAAAACTTTACTTTTTGAAATTACATGCATTAAAGTAGACTTACCAACGTTGGTATAACCTACTAAAGCAACACGTACTAATTTACCACGATTACCACGTTGTGTAGCCATTTGTTTATCAATAGTAAGTAGTTTCTTTTTTAATAAAGAAATTCTATCTCTTACAATACGTCTATCTGTTTCAATTTCAGTTTCTCCAGGTCCACGCATTCCAATACCCCCTTTTTGTCTTTCAAGGTGTGTCCACATTCCGGCTAGTCTTGGTAATAAGTATTGGTATTGTGCTAATTCAACCTGAGTACGTGCATAACTGGTTTGTGCACGTTGTGCAAAAATGTCAAGAATTAAATGTGTTCTATCTAGAACTTTAATTCCGAGAATTCGTTCAATATTTTTTTGTTGAGAAGGAGATAATTCATCATCAAAAACAACTGTGTTAATACCATGTTGTTCTATATAAGCCTCAACTTCTTCCATTTTACCTTTTCCAATAAAGGTTTTAGAGTGCGGTGCTTCCATTTTTTGAGTAAAGCGTTTTACAACCTCTCCACCAGCAGTATAGGTTAAAAATTCTAACTCATCTAAAAACTCATCAAGCTTTTCTTGGTTTTGCTGTTGTGTAACAACACCAATTAAAATGGCTTTCTCGTATGAAATTTCTTCTTTCTCTAGCATTCAAACAATAATTATTTTACAAAGATACGACAATGAAATGGCACGAATTTGTATTTTGCAATACACTTAAGCTCTGTTATGGCATACAAAAATTATATTACTAAAAATAAAGAAGATTTTTTTACAGTAGCATTTTATAATGTAGAGAATCTTTTTGATACAATTAATGACCCATCAATTTTAGATGATGAATTTACACCGGGAACCGATAAGAATTGGACTAAAAAAAGATACGATAAGAAAGTATTTAAATTAGGAACCACATTATCTAATATCGGTTTTAAAGAAACGGCAAAAGCACCAACTATTATAGGATTAGCAGAAGTTGAAAATATAAAAGTTGTTACCGATTTAATAAATTCAAAACATTTGGTTAATAAAGGATACGAAGCAGTTCACTTTGATTCTCCCGACGAAAGAGGTATTGATGTAGCTTTATTGTATCAAAAAAAGTTTTTTGAAGTAACTAGTAAAGAACAAATAACGTTACTAATTGATAGTCAAAGAGGAGATAGAGATTTTACTCGTGATATATTATTAGTTAGTGGTCTCCTTAACGGGGAAAAAATTCATGTTTTAATTAATCATTGGCCCTCAAGACGCAGTGGGGCAGACTCAACAGAATATAAAAGAGTTGCTGCCGCAGAAAAAAACAGAGAAATTATTGAAAGAATAAAGGCAGAAGAAGGAGAAGAAGCAAAGGTTATTGTAATGGGCGATTTTAACGATGACCCTAGTAGTAACAGTGTTACAACCTTAGTTGATGTTGATTTTTACAACCCAATGGAACAGTTGTTAACGCGTTCAGAAGGAACAACATCATACAGAGGTAGGTGGAACTTATTTGATCAAATTATATTCAGTAATAACTTTCATAAATATGAGAAAGGAAAACATAGTTTTGCGTTTTCTAAAATATTTAACGAAGATTTTTTAAAAGTTTATAGAGGGCGTTATAAAGGGCAACCTTTTAGAACTTATGCAGGCGGAAAATATAAAGGAGGTTATAGTGATCACTTTCCAGTATATATGATTTTAAAACATAATAAATAGTTTATTTTACTAATGTGAATACATTAAAACCATCGATAGCTTATATTTTTAAAACGTATAATAAGAATCAGGATATGCTTAATTATTTAAAAGCACATCCTGATTTGTTTTCTGATCTTATTGAAGCATCGTTGGTAATTACACATCCAAGGGCATGGAGATCTGCAATGCTTTTGGGTCATGCTATCCAAAAAGAGGACTCTAGATTAATGCCTTTTGTAGATGATTTTATTGCTTGCTTACCTAATTTAAACCATGACGGACACCAGCGTCAAATTTTGATAGTCTTAGATAAGTTAAAATTAAATGAAGATCAAAATGGTCATTTGTTTAATCATTGTTTGAGTCTTTGGGAAGATGTAAATAAAATACCTTCCACTAGAATTAGAGCTTTTCAGGCTATGGTTAAAATGACAAATGAGTATCCAGAACTCAAAGAAGAATTACAGTTGTTTACAACAAATTACTACACACAAACATTATCAGAGGGTATAAAGATATCATTTTTAAGACTCATAAACGAGAAGCTATAATAGCTCAATAATGTATTATTACAGTCTATTTCTTTATTAATCTTATTGCTTTTAGTAGTTTCTAATTTTACTTCCGTAGAAATAAAATTAGAGAAACTATTTTCTTGTATAATGTATTTATTTTGATAATAAAATATTATGGAATAATCGTTTCAAATTAATTTTTGGTGATTATTCTAAATTATTCAAGACATTTTCAATAACACTTACAAGTGCATTTTTGTTAGTGGTGTTCATTCCTGTTATTCTAAAGCCCTGAAATGAGCTAGCTAAATAAATGGCTAAATCTTCACTATTTTGTTTTGAAGTAATACTACCATCTAATTGTCCTTTTTTGACCATAGTAGTAAAATGGCTAACAAGTAATTTATGATTTTCAGAAGTCAAATTATTTAATTGAATATTTTGATTCCCCATTTCGGTATGGCAATTAATAAACATACAGCCTTTACGTTCTTGATCATTAATCATAAACTCTAAAGTTCTCTCAAACACATTAGATATTGACTTTAGACCATTTAAGTTAGAGTGAATTAAAACTTCAAAAAAACCAGATCCCTCCGTTTGATACCTGTTTAAGGCTTCTTGAAACAGATTCATTTTGCTGCCAAATGTGTTATAAATGCTACTTCTGTTTAAACCAGTAGCATTTACTAAATCTTGCATAGATGTAGCATTATATCCTTTTAACCAAAATACATTTTTGGCATTTTCAATAATAATATCTTTGTCAAATGTGGCTTCTCTAGGCATTACTTTGAGTTGTTTATTTTGCTTCAATTTAAATTGAAACAATCATTCCAAAATAAAAATAACAAAAAAAGAGCATTTATAAAACTCAAAATTTGGTTAAAAGTGTATTTGCTTATTACAATGGTATAAAATGAGTAAATTCATAAAACGAAATTCGTAATTCATAACTGACTTAATTATCTTTGTGCATTGCTAGTAGCGTTAAAGTAAACAACAAAGTAAGCTTTGTTATAAATTCCACTTTTGTGGATTAAATGAATAGAATGCAATTATCCGAACAAGAATTAGTACGTAGAGAAAAATTACAAACATTGCGTAATATGGGTATTAACCCTTATCCAGCCGATTTGTACCCTGTAGATCATACTTCAGATGTAATTAAAAATAATTACGAAGAAGGAAAAAAAGTTGTTATTGCAGGTAGATTAATGCGTAAAAAAATTCAGGGCAAAGCTTCATTTGCTGAAATTCAAGATGCTAATGGGCGTATTCAAGTTTACTTTAATCGTGATGAAATTTGTCCTGGAGATGATAAGGTTAAGTACAATGACTTGTTTAAAAAGTTGTTAGATTTAGGAGACTTTATTGGAATTGAAGGAGAACTTTTTACTACTCAAGTTGGTGAAATTACGGTTTCGGTTAAAGATTTTACTTTGTTGAGTAAAGCATTAAAACCATTACCATTACCAAAAACAGATTCTGAAGGAAAAACTTATGATGAGTTTGTAGATCCAGAATTAAGATACCGCCAACGTTATGCCGATTTAGTGGTTAACCCTCATGTTAAAGAGGTGTTTGTAAAGCGTACTAAATTGTTTAATGCTATGCGTCAGTTTTTTAATGACCGTGAGTATTTCGAAGTTGAAACGCCAGTTTTACAACCAATTCCAGGAGGGGCATCGGCTCGTCCGTTCGTAACTCACCATAATTCATTAGATATTCCATTATATATGCGTATTGCTAATGAGCTTTATTTAAAACGTCTTATTGTAGGTGGTTTTGATGGTGTTTACGAGTTTTCAAAAAACTTCCGTAACGAAGGAATGGATCGTACGCATAATCCTGAATTTACAGCAATGGAAATTTATGTAGCTTATAAAGACTACAACTGGATGATGGACTTTACGGAGCAATTATTAGAACACTGTGCTATTGCAGTAAACGGAAGTTCTAAAGCTACTTTTGGAGAACATGAGATTGATTTTAAAGCGCCGTATGCTCGTGTTACTATGGCCGATTCTATAAAACACTTTACAGGGTTCGATATTACTGGTAAGTCTGAAGAAGAATTATTTGAGGCTGCTAAAGGAATGGGAATTGAAGTGGATAAAACCATGGGTAAAGGAAAGTTAATTGATGAAATGTTTGGTGAAAAATGTGAAGGGAATTACATTCAACCAACCTTCATTACAGACTATCCTAAAGAAATGAGTCCGTTATGTAAAGAGCACCGTGATAATCCAGAATTAACAGAGCGTTTTGAATTAATGGTTTGTGGTAAGGAAATTGCAAATGCATATTCAGAGCTTAATGATCCAATAGATCAAAGAGAGCGTTTTGAAGCACAATTGAAGCTTGCTGAGCGTGGAGATGACGAAGCGGGTGAATTTATTGATTACGACTTTTTACGTGCTTTAGAATACGGTATGCCACCAACATCTGGTTTAGGAATAGGAATGGATCGTTTAATTATGTATTTAACAAATAATCAATCTATTCAAGAGGTGTTGTTTTTTCCCCAAATGCGACCAGAGAAAAAAGCAATTGCCCTTACGGAAGAAGAGAAAGCAGTTTTAGCTTTAATTAAAGCAACTCCGAATATTCAATTAGGTGATCTTAAAACCCAAGCTGCATTAAGCGGTAAAAAATGGGATAAAACAATAAAAGGTTTAACTAAGCAAGGTGTAGCTAAAGTTGAAAAAACCGATGATGGTTTGTTTGTGAACTTGGTTTAAGGTTTTTAATTCTAAAATATTAAAGAGCGTAATTATTTTTATATGATTACGCTTTTTTTTGTTTAGCTGTTTTTTTAAATTCCCCCTTTTAGGGAAAAATATATAGGCGATTAGGAAATGTGTGTATAATTTTAACTGTTCTATTGGTTGATCTTTGCAGTGTCAAATAAAATAAAACATATCATGAGTACATTTAATATTCCAACTAAAGCAGAAGTAAACGAAGCAAACCAGGCTATTTTTGATAGTTTAGAAAAGCAATTAGGTTTTGTTCCTAACTTGTTCGCTACATATGCTTACTCTAATAACGCATTAAAAAACTATTTAGATTTTGCAGGAGCACCTTCTTCTTTAAAAGCAAAAGAGAAAGAAGCAATTAACTTAGCAGTTAGTCAAGTAAATGGTTGTGACTATTGTCTTGCAGCTCATACAGCAATTTCTAAAATGAGTGGTTTTGATGATGCTCAAATTATTGAATTACGTCAAGGAAAAGCTTCTTTTGATAATAAATTAGATGCTATTGCAAGATTAGCAAAAAATATTACGGAAAACCGTGGTAATACAGATGCTGATGTATTAGAAAACTTCTTTAATGCAGGATGGACTAAAGAAAACTTAATCGATGCTATTTCATTAGTAGGAGATAAAACAATTTCAAACTACATTAATAATACTGTTAAAACAAAAATAGATTTTCCAGAAGCAAAAGCTATCTAAATCTCTATTAGAGTAAATTTCATTTTTATTAGTTCCAAAAAAAAAGCCCCTTATTTATTTAAGTGGCTTTTTTGTTTTTTCTTTAAACATTGCAGGAGGAATGCCGCAATGCGTTTTAAAAAATTTAGAAAAATGCGCCCCCTCCTTATAACCTAATTCCTGAGATATTTGTTCTACGTTTTTATTAGAAAACAACAATAATCTTTTGGATTCTAGTATTATACGATCATTTATAACTTTTAAAGGAGAAGGGTGTTCTGCCTTTTTAAATAAATTAGATAATGTTTTTGGAGATTTAAAGAGCATTTCAGCATAGTCAGATACTTTATGACTTTTTCTAAAGTGTAGCTCTACTAACAAATGAAACTTTCTGATTAATTCAGATTGTGAGTGTGGTAAATTTATCTTATTGTTATTTTGCTGAATTAACCTTGTAGATTTTATTAATAATCTTTTGAGCATAACTCGTAGCATTTCCCCTTGAATATGATCTTTGGTTTTGAACTCTTCTTTAATTATGGAAAAAATAAGTTCATAACTTTTAATGTTTTCAGAATCTAAATTAATAATAGGAGGAATGGATGATCCAAAAAACAATAAACCATTACAAGAAACCTCGTGGTCATGGTCTCTTATGCAATAAAATTCACGATTGAATACAATGGCAATTAAGCCAGATTCTTTTGGGATCTCGAGTGTATTTAGCGTTGTGCTAAACAGCATCTGATTTTGTTTTAATAAAACATCATAACCATCAACAGTGATTTTACAATCATTTGATTTTGCCCAAAGAACTTTGTAGAACCCCTTACTTTGTAGTAACTGTTGAGCAGGAGCACAGTTAAAATCGGTTAAAATAAAAGAGCTTTCTTCTCTGTTACTATTGTATTCTAATCTCATATTCTAAAGTAAGAATTTTTGAATAGAATAATAGAAGTTTTTATTATTTTAT
>CAZJGP010000104.1:0-2550 GCA_964545595.1 uncultured Flavobacteriaceae bacterium
ACCTGTAATTTTTTTGAGATGACAAAAACTTTTTGGACTTATTTTTAAGTTTATTTTAGTTTATAACAAGTCTTAGTCTTATTTAAGATAGTATGTGTTATGTTTAGAGGGCGTTCAGTGTGGTATCTTTGAGGTCAAAAGGACCTGACCAAATTAATAGGCAGTTATTTTTTTCTAATTAATCGCAAACTTTAAATTTTAACATAGTTTTAACATTAATTGTTTTGTGTAACTAGACTTTGGTTGTATCTTTACATTGTAATCAAAAGGCAAGGTAAGCAGGCAGACTATAAATAATATTAGTTAAGGTTCGATTCCTTCCTTGCCACTAACAATTTAAAAATTTTCAAGATGAAAGCTATTGACTGGAATACCAAAGAATTTAAGTGCGAGAAGCAACTAAAGAAGTTCGTTAAAAAGAATGGTGTACAATTCGAAATAGTACGTATGTACACTAAAGGTTATCAAGTAGAGTTTAAAAGAAGATAAGAAATGATAGTAATTAATTTAGCAGTAATAGTAATAGGGCTATTCCTTTTAACACGTAAAAGTTTCTGGGCAGATAGAGTACTTATTGAGAAGATTATATTAATAGTATCATGGATAGTAATATTTGCAGTGAACATAATAGACATATTTAACTTATAAAAACTATAAAACTATGAAAAATTTTATTTATTTAATATTAACAGCAGTGTTTTTATTTTCTTGTGAGAAAGAAACTATAGAGCATCAGAATGAAGAATTGGCGCAAAAACTAATTGACGCTTTAGAAGAAGATCAACAAGATGTAAAAGAAGCTATAGAACACGTAACTAATATAGAAGAAACTCCTATAGAAGATTTACCACTACACGAAAGGATAATGGATACACAGGTTCATGAAAAAGTAGTATTAGAAATAGGAGAACATACATATTATTTAGAAGTAGATTCCGTTACAAACATACTACACATAGATATATACAAAGAAGGTGAACAAGTATACTATAATGAATTCTATGATACAGATAGAAAGACTATAACAGAAGCATATACTTATGAAGATATTGAAATAGAGCCTGGAGAATGGGAAAAGGGTGTATTACTTAAATACGAATACATGGAGATTTATTTGAAGGTTAGACACTTGACAGAAAGAAGATACTACGACATAAACTTAACTCATGTAATAGACAAAACAAAAGGATCAACAATATTTGATATAACTTATTAAACTTTAAAAAATTATGACACCATACGAAGAATACTTATGTGCATGTGCTAAGTATGAAGTACACCAATTAAAAGAAAGCGGACAAAAGTTTGTTTTGGATAAAGATAAATTTGATCCTACAGAATTCGTATCATGTTTTTACGGTCAAGCGTTTGGATCGAGCAAAGGAGACAGGGCTATGAAATTCAAAAAAGACAACAAAATTCGTCTCATGAAAGAGAATTGTACATTTACAGCCTTAGAAGAATTGATGGATAGGCTTTGGAATAAAGACAAAAAAGAACAAGTATATAAGATAGTTGAGCAATTTGCCACGTGGAAACAACTTGACGAAGAAGCTAATGAAGAAAACTTATTTACACTATGATAGGACTAAGTAAAAGAAACGGAGGAAACTTTAAACAAAGATTAAGAACAAGTAGTCTTAAACTTTCACATGTAGCTAACTACGTTATAGTTATTAATTGGAAAGGGTTTGAAAAAACAGAGTACGTAATAGGTACAGAAAATAACTACTGTTTCCATAAAGATGAAATAGACAGTACCGTAGGAGTATGGAGACTAAAAGAATTAAAATAAACACATATAATACTTTGTACATTTAATTATATGTTTAAACCTAATTACTTAATTGTAGTTAGGTTTTTTGTTTAAAATACCCTTTAAAGGTAATATAGCACAAGTTTTGGCTGTTTTTGAGTAAAATGTTTGATCTCCACGGTGTAGAAAGTTAACCAATTGATGGTATGTTAACCTTAACTATATGAAAATACTCTGTTTAAAGGGGTTTAGATTTTAATTTCCCGTCAATCCTCTTGACCCAAGTAAATAAAACATACAACTCATTAATAACACCCAAACAACACTATTATATAGAGAATAAGAGCGTAGATAGGAACATAAAGCTGCAGGTAATGAAGGGAATTGTGTGAAAATGTGGAGAAAAATGGTAGAAAGTGGGCGGTTAAGGGAGGTCGGATAATCGCATCGGGGGGTTTTGAGGTGTTAAGAAAGCAATATACTCAAACAAACGATTTAACCTTTTATATAGCAGTTTTTAGACACTTTCACTAAAAAGAGGTATTCAGCTATCAAAACATGAAAAAAGTCTCTATAACTTAATACAGAGACTTTAAATTTAAAATGTTCTTATGTTAATGGTATAATTCATAAAGAGATTTGTACACATCTGACATTAATTCAACGCATAATTTATGTATTGGAGTATCTGAAGGGGTAATTAATTCGGGGATACTTACATTATGGATGAATATACGTTGTAGTACTTCTAGTTCTTCTTTACTTTCAGTAGTGATCTTTAGCTCTATTGATTC
>CAZJGP010000105.1:0-6603 GCA_964545595.1 uncultured Flavobacteriaceae bacterium
CTCTTTACCAGAAGCATTTAGTGTTTTTATATGAAAATATACGGTTTGCCCACGTTTTAATCTATTTTCAGGTATTGGCATGCCTTTAACATCAGCATAATAAGTTTCTATTATTTCTGGCTCAATATTTTGTTCAACAACAGTAACTTCACCTTCTTCTGGTAAAGAACTCCATTTTTCAATATGTTTGGCAGTACTCCATGAAGACTCTATAACTCCACTTTTCATGAATAGTTGAAATGAAATAGCTTCATTTGAAGTTGAACTAAAACGAGTATACAATTCTAATAAAAAAGTATCATGACATTTTAAAATACGTGTTTTCCCTACACCTTCAACTCCATGATAAATATGAACTTCAACATATTTTTTCATAAAGTCTTCCATTGCCCACTCTTCAAAATATTCTTGCCTTATTGCTTCAATAACACAGGTAAGACCCATCTGACGAGTTTTTCCTGAAGAAAATCCATTTGTATTAGAACCAGTAGTAAAACCATAATCAAATTTTTTTAAATTATAGAACTCTCCATCTACAAACAATTTAGCTAACATTGCCATACTTAATCATTTTATTTACTGATTCACAATATATTAAACAAAAAACATGATTTAGAAATAAAATCGTAAGTTTATGCCTACAAAACAAATTAAAACTATACGTTACAAAAAGATAGAAGCCTTGACTTTATATTAATAAAATCAAGGCTTCTTTTAGTTATTATCCAAAATCCATCTTACTATCGCAACAATACACTTGTATTAGTTACACTCATTTGAATTTCATTTTCCGTATTGCGCGAAAGAGAGTAACCGTGTAACATTTGGCTTCCGTTATTTTCAATTCCTTTTATAGAAAGTCGGTCTTCTGGAATTTGAATACGGCTATAATTACCATTATATGCAAAATTAAAAGCTGATTTTGGAATACTAAATGCTAAGTCACTATTGTTTGACATTAAACTTAATTGAGAAAAATTATCTCCCATTTTTAGAACATCTATAACTCCAAAAAGACTTTCTATTCTTGCACTTCCTAAAAGATTATTTATTTGTGTTTTACTAGAGTTAGACAAAAGCTCAATAGTATCTATACTATTAATCTTGCTCTTTTTAACATACTCTAAAGCTAACTGACCAGATTCCCAAGTATTAATTAAAACAGGCGCAAATGAAATTGCCAAGGTTGTATTTTCTCCTGATATTTTTTCTGCCTTGAAAGGCGAATACTGTACTATTGCTTTTACATTATTTAACTCGTTAGCTACGTTAATACTTCCGTATCTAGTTTTAAATTTTAAGTTTGAATTTTTCGGTACAAAAACCTCTAAAACCTTACTCACTTTTACTACTTCAGGAATAACCTCAGTTGTTATAAAGCTCACTTGATAATTTCTTGCTGTATTTTGAGGCTTTTGACTTACTGTAACTATCTGTTCATCTTCTTTAACTTTAGATACCTGAATTAAATTTGAAGTAGCATTTTGAGACCACTTCTTTAATTCTAAAGTAGTTTCTTTATTTATATTTTGAGCAAATCTATTTTCCCATATTTTCATATAGGTTTCTCCTAATTGATTATAGGCTGTAAAATCAAAATTTAAATCTTTTAAATGGTCTTTTAATGCCTGAGGCATTGGGTTGTTTTGCACATTTTTCAATGTTGGTGCTAAAACAGTACGCACCATTGCAGATACATCTTGATTATCTGCTTGTCCTGAAAAATTATATTGTGTAGAAACTGTTCTTACTTTAGGCGTTGCTTTAGAAGATATAGACAACACATTTCCAAGTTGGGCTACTTGAAAATCCCAAATATTTAATTGTTCTGTTACTTGTTCCTGTGTTAATTGAGGACCTTGTAAATATGCCTTTACAGAAACTACATCTTTATCCCAAGAAGTAAAAATTATATCTGTATAAATAGCATCTAATTCTATCTCTGATGCCGAAGAAGTTATAAAATTATTAGAATATTTTTCAGTCTTATTTTGACCCGTTGCACTTAATAAACCAATTGTAAATAAGAGACCAAATACAAACCTATGCTTGAAGATTTTTATATGAGGAGCTATGTTCATTAATGTTTTTTAAATTCGTTTTTAATTGCTGTAATAATTCTAAACGCATTTGTAAATTATCAATCAAGGCTTCTAAACTTATACTTAATGTTCCTTGACTGTGTAATTCTTTTTGTAAAAGCTTGTACTCTTTATCCAACTTACTTAGCTGTTTCATAAAGCTATCTACAACATTTTTATTTTCTGCATTAACTTTTAAATTAGCTAATTCTACATTTATAGAAGCTAAATAATAGTCTTCTACTTTTTTAAATTCAGGAGAAACATCAGCTAATGAAGGAATATTTTCGTTGTCATTATTACTCAAATTAAAAACGTCTTCTTTAGAAGGCTGTTGCAAATTAAATGACGAATTTGAAAACAGAAAACTACCTAAAGCCAATACAATAACAGCAGAAGCAGCTACCCCAAAATTAATTTTTCGCTTAGGTAAACTAACTACTTTGAGTGTGTGTTTTTCTTCTGGTAATTCTGCATTTAATTTATCTAAAAAACGCATACTATGCCCTTCTGACATTTCTTCTATATGAGAATTGTCAAAAACAGATTCGTTTTTTAATAACTCTCTAATATCCTGTCCCATCTTTCTTCAAATGCTTTAATTGCTCTTGTAAACGTTTTTTACCTCTGTGCACTAAAGTTCTAGATGATACTGCTGTAATGTTTAATACTTCAGCTATTTCATTATGATCGTAACCTTCTAATAAAAATAAATGAACTGGAAATTTATACTTTTCAGGTAAATTGTCAATTGCTTGCTTTATTTCTATTGCGGTTGTAGATGCTGTATTTTCTATTTCCCAGTTATCATACTCTTCGGCCGTAGTCATTATTTGCTCATTAAGGGCTATAGTATCTAATTTACGAGCTTTAAGCATGTCGATACTTTTATTTATAACAATACGTTTTAACCACGCACCAAAAGTAACATCTCCTGTAAACTGATCTAGTTTTGCAAAAGCTTTAATGAAAGATTCTTGCATCGCTTCTTCCGCAAGGAAAGAATCTTTAAAAAAACGATATGCTACATAATACATACCTTTAGAATACTTATTATAAAGCTCCATCTGAGCCTTACGACTATTCTTTCGGCATGCTGCTATTAATTCTTTATTATCCAAAATTGAAGGTGTTATATAATTCATAAACGGCATCTTTTCATTGTTGTTGCAAACAACATAGCCTTTTATCGTTATCAATATAACAAATAAAAGGCTACATTCAGTGAATATGTCGTAATTTTAATCGAATTTAACTATTCATCTAATAATAAATTTAAGGTAACATCTATATTATCCTCAGTTGCTCTTGAATATGGGCATACCTCATGTGCTTCATTAATTAACTCTTCTCCTAATTCCAATTCAATACCAGGAATATAAGTGTCTAACACTACAGCTAATTCAAAATCTCCTTCTTCTGACTTTCCTAAAGAAACCTCAGCTGATACTGTAAACTCTCCTAGATCAACATCTTTTTGTGCTGCTACATGTTGTAATGCACTACCATAACAAGCTGAATACCCCATAGCAAACAATTGTTCTGGATCTGTACCCGGTCCACCTTCTCCGCCTAATTCTTTTGGTAAACTTAAATCTAAAATAGTTTTTCCATCATTGGTAGCTGCTTTTCCTGTTCTTCCACCAACTGTTGTTGCTGAAGTTGTATACAATGTTGTCATCTAATTTTATTTTATTTGTTATATAATTCTATTTCTTTATCGTAAAAAGCAGAAGCTGCTTCAATCATTATACTCGATTCTCCTAGTAATTCTTCTTCGTCGCTAGTATCAAATTCTTCTAACCATTCAATTTCATCGTCTTTTAAGTTTATAATACAACGTGGAAACTCGGTGTGTATCACAAAAATATCATCAGGGTAATCAGTATTGTCTCCAAGTAAAAATTTTGGGAATTCCATTTAATCTATTTTCTTCTAAAAATACTAATTTAAATGAAAGGTGTGGCACTAGCTCTTAATAAAAATAAAACAACATACTTACCAATATTCAAAATTGTACCTTTGTAACTTACTATTTTTTTATTATGAAGTTTACTGACTTAAATATAAACGCATCTTTACGCAACGCTCTTGATGATCTTGGTTTCGAAACACCAACTCCTATTCAAGCAGAATCATTTCCGGTAGTAATGTCGGGTAGAGATGTTGTAGGTATTGCACAAACAGGAACAGGTAAAACACTTGCTTACCTTTTACCTATTTTACGTGTATTACCATACAAGGTCCAAGTAAACCCTCGTGTACTTATTCTTGTGCCTACTAGAGAACTTGTAGTACAAGTAGTAGGAGAAATTGAAAAATTAAGTAAATACATAAACAATAAAGTTATTGGTGTTTATGGTGGTACTAACATAAACACTCAAAAGAAAGCTTTAGCCGAAGGTTGTGATATTGTTGTTGCTACCCCAGGTAGACTATACGATTTAGCTTTAGCAAGAGCCGTTGCTTTAAAAAGCATTCAAAAACTGGTTATTGATGAGGTAGATGTAATGTTAGACCTTGGTTTTAAATTCCAGATTGAAAATATTATTGAATTGCTGCCACGCAGAAGACAAGGAATATTATTTTCAGCAACTATGACTGATAAGGTTACTAAAATTATAAAAGATTCTTTTATAAACCCTACTACAATATCAGTTGCTATAAGTGGAACACCTTTAGAAAACATCGATCAAAAATTAATTCATGTTCCTAACTTTTATACTAAGTTAAATGTATTAGAACATTTATTAGACGATTACGAAACCTTCTCGAAAACAGTAATATTTGCTGGTAACAAAAGAATGGCCGATCGTATTTATGATCGTATGGAAGAAACTTACCCAGGAGAATCTTGTGTTATACACTCTAATAAAACACAAAATTATCGTTTACGAAGTATTCGTCAATTTGAAGAAGGAGAAAATAGAATATTAATTGCTACCGATGTAATGGCTCGTGGTATTGATATTGACAGCGTATCGCAAGTTATTAGTTTAGACACTCCTGATTATCCTGAAAACTATATGCACCGTATTGGTAGAACTGGTCGTGCAAAAAAGAAAGGTGCTGCATTTTTAATGACAACGCCTAAAGAAACTAGATATCTAGAAAACATTGAATTATTAATGAAAATTAAAATTGATGTTTTACCTTTTCCTGAAACTGTTGAGGTTTCAGAAGAATTAACACCTGAAGAACGCCCCAAAGATCTAGAAATAGATACATCAAGAGCCAAAAAAGGTGCTAAAAGACCTGAAAAAGGAGCTGCTTTTCATGAAAAAAGCGAAAAGAATAGCAAAGAAAATCTAGGAGGTTCGTACCGAAGAGAGATTGCTAAAAAATATAAAAAACCAAAAACTAAGGGAGATAAAGTTGCCAACCTTAGACGTAAAAAATAAATTATGTATTCTATTGAAAATAGCTTTTTAAAAATAGTAATCCATCAAAAAGGTGCTGAATTAATAAGTTTATTCAATAAAGAAACTAATACCGAAATTTTATGGCAAGGTGACCCTGATTTTTGGACAGGGCAATCACCTCTTTTATTCCCTATAGTTGGCGAATTAAAAGACGGTTTTTATTTATACAACAATAAAAAACACAAAATTCCTCGTCATGGGCTAGTTCGTAAAAGTACTGAGTGGCAAATAGAAATTAAAAGTGATTCTGTTATTGAATGTACTTTCGTTAGCAATAATACTACACGTTCTATTTTCCCTTTCGAGTTTAAATTGATGGTGAGTTATCAGCTACATAAAAAGTCGCTTAATGTTACTTATTATGTAGCTAATAATGATAATTTACAAATTCCTATTTCAATTGGTGCTCACCCCGCTTTTAACTGCCCTATAAATAATAAAACTAAACTTGGTGATTATTACTTAGAGTTTGAAAAAACAGAAAATTCTAACCGTTATTTAATTACTGACAAAGGGTTATTAAGTAACAAAACCATTCCTTGTTTACAAAATACCAATAAGTTACATTTAAGCGACACTCTTTTTAATGAAGACGCTCTAGTTTTTAAAGATTTAAAATCTCAAAAAATTAATCTTGTTGGTCCATCTGGAAAAATATTATCTGTAAACTATCCCAACTTCCCATTTATGGGCATATGGTCAAAACCAAAAGCACCATACGTTTGTATTGAACCATGGATTGGTCATGCTGATACCGTAAATAGTAATCATAATTTATTTAATAAAGATGGTAGTATTAGCTTAAAACCAAATCAAAATTTTACTGCTAATTATCAAATAGAGATTGCCTAATTTTTAGCTACACATATTACTTTACCATAAACTTAAACTATAATTTTAAAAATGGGTAACAACAAGAAAACTACATTAATTTCAGCATTTAAAACAATTATTTGGCCACGAAGAAAACTTGTTTTTATTGGTTTATTATTAATTATTTTAAGCAGGTTAGCTGGTTTAGTTTTACCCTTAGCTAGTAAGTTTTTAATTGATGATATTATAACAAACAAAGACAAAACCATGTTAAAATGGTTGTTAAT
>CAZJGP010000106.1:0-12370 GCA_964545595.1 uncultured Flavobacteriaceae bacterium
ATGTTTTCTAAAGAAATTCCTTTAGGACATTCCACCTCACAAGCTCCTGTATTAGTACAGTTACCAAAGCCTTCAGCATCCATTTGTGCTACCATTGCCTGTACACGATCGGTAGCTTCTACTTGACCTTGAGGTAATAAAGCATATTGTGATACTTTAGCAGATGTAAACAACATTGCTGAAGCATTTTTACATGCAGCTACACAAGCTCCACAACCAATACAAGCTGCAGCATTAAATGCATCATCAGCATCCGCTTTGTTAATAGGAATTGCATTTGCATCAATAGTATTACCTGAAGTGTTTACCGATACATAACCACCTGCATGCTGAATACGATCAAAAGCAGTTCTATCTACCATTAAATCTTTAATTACAGGAAATGCATTTGCACGGAAAGGTTCTATTGTAATAGTATCCCCATCATTAAACATACGCATGTGTAATTGACAAGTAGTTACTTTCCTATCCGGACCATGTGGCTCACCATTAATTTGTAAAGAACACATTCCACAAATACCTTCACGGCAATCGTGATCAAAAACAACTGGTTCTTCGCCTTTATTAATCAGCTCTTCATTAAGAACATCCAACATTTCTAAGAAAGACATATCTTCTTCTACCCCATCAATTGGGTAATCGATCATTTGTCCTTTATCGTTAGCATCTTTCTGACGCCATATTTTTAATAATAATTTCATTTTTCTCAGATTTAAGTAATGAGTATTGAGTAGTGAGTGTTTATGCTAACACCTCATTTCTCAGTACTAACATCTATTTATATGAACGTGTTTTTAACTCAATGTTATCATAAGTTAACTCTTCCTTATGTAACTGTGCATCTTTAGGCTCACCTTTGTACTCCCAAGCAGCTGCATATTTAAAGTTAACATCATCACGAAGTGCTTCTCCTTTTTGTTCTCCAGACTGCTCAACAGACTCTTCACGGAAGTGACCTCCACAAGATTCGTTTCTGTTTAAAGCATCTTTTGCAAACAACTCTCCTAATTCAAGGAAATCAGCAACACGACCTGCTTTTTCTAATTCCGTATTCATTCCTGTAGCAGCACCTGGTATTTTTACATTTTCCCAGAAATCAGCTCTTAAAGCAGCGATCTCAACGATAGCTTCTTCTAAACCTTGTGCATTACGAGACATACCACATTTTTCCCACATGATCTTACCTAATTTCTTATGGTAATAATCAACTGAATGCTCACCTTTAGCACTCATTAATTTCTCTATACGATCTGTAACTTCTTTTTCTGCTTGATCAAACTCAGGAGTATCCGTTGGAATTTTCCCTGTACGAATATCATCAGCTAAGTAATCACCAATTGTATATGGTAATACAAAGTAACCATCCGCTAAACCTTGCATTAATGCAGAAGCTCCCAATCTGTTTGCTCCGTGATCTGAGAAGTTTGCTTCTCCAGCAGCGTAACATCCCGGAATAGTAGTTTGTAAGTTATAATCTACCCAAAGACCACCCATTGTATAGTGAACAGCAGGATAAATCATCATTGGAGTTTTGTATGGGTTCTCATCAACGATCTTCTCATACATTTGGAATAAGTTTCCATATTTAGCCTCGATGATAGCTTCTCCTAATTCTAATATTTTTGCTGCGCTTGGATTAGAAATACCACTAGTTAATGCTTTTTCTTTTCCGTAACGTTGAATTGCCGCTGCGAAATCTAAATAAACAGCTTCTCCAGTTTTGTTAACACCAAAACCAGCATCACAACGTTCTTTAGCAGCACGCGATGCAACATCACGAGGTACTAAGTTACCAAATGCAGGGTAACGACGCTCTAAGTAATAATCTCTATCTCCTTCTGCTATATCCGTTGGCTTTAATTTGCCTTCACGAATTGCTATTGAATCTTCTATTTTAGCAGGAACCCAAATACGTCCATCATTACGTAATGACTCAGACATTAACGTTAATTTAGACTGGTGTTCTCCAGATACTGGAATACACGTTGGGTGAATTTGCGTGTAACAAGGGTTTGCAAAGTAAGCTCCACGACGGTGTGCTCTCCATGCTGCCATTACGTTACTTCCCATTGCATTGGTACTTAAAAAGAATACGTTTCCGTAACCTCCTGTTGCTAATACTACTGCATGTGCAGAATGTCTTTCAATTTCACCTGTAACTAAGTTACGAGCTATAATACCACGAGCTTTTCCGTCAACTTTTACTAAGTCTAGCATTTCATGACGGTTGTAAGCTTGAATCTTACCACGGTTAATTTGACGGTTCATTGCAGAGTAAGCACCTAATAAAAGCTGCTGACCTGTTTGTCCTTTAGCGTAAAAAGTACGAGATACTAATACCCCTCCAAAAGAACGATTATCTAATAAACCTCCGTATTCACGTGCAAAAGGAACTCCTTGTGCCACACATTGGTCAATAATGTTTCCTGAAACTTCAGCTAAACGGTGAACGTTTGCTTCACGAGAACGGTAATCTCCTCCTTTTACAGTATCATAAAATAATCTGTAGTTTGAGTCACCATCTCCCTGGTAATTTTTTGCTGCGTTAATTCCTCCTTGTGCTGCAATAGAGTGCGCTCTACGAGGTGAATCTTGGTAGCAAAAAGTTTTTACGTTATATCCTAATTCAGCAAGTGTTGCCGCAGCACTACCTCCTGCTAATCCTGTACCTACAACTATAACATCTATGTTACGCTTGTTGGCAGGGTTTACAAGGTTAATCTTGTTTTTATGATTAGTCCACTTATCTGCTAATGGACCTTCTGGAATTTTTGAATCTAATGCCATAGTTTTTTGTGATTAGTGGCTAAAATGGTGAAAAAGTGCAATAAAAATAAATCCTGCAGGAATAACAACAGCAAAAGCTTTGGCAAATTTCTGAATGTTTGCAGAATATTTATTGTTCACTCCAACTGATTGGAATGAAGATGCAAATCCGTGTAATAAGTGTAATGCTAAAAATACGAAAGCTACACAGTAAAAAATTGTACGTGGCAAGCTTACAAACTTATGTTGTAATTCACCAAAATACCTATTAGGATCTTCTGGTAAAAAGTGCACATATTTATGCATCATTTCTGGAAACCAGAAATCGTAAAAGTGTAATGCTAAAAATGCCAACACAGCAATTCCTGAAAATATCATGTTACGTGACATCCAAGAAGCATTTGCTCCACCATTGTAACTTGCATACTTTACAGCACGAGCTCCACGGTTTTTAGTTTCTAAAACAAACCCCATAATAAAGTGAAAAACCACTCCAAAAATAAGTACTGGCTGCAAAGCAAACTGTACTAAAGGATTTGTTCCCATAAAATGAGAAGCTAAATTAAAAGCATCTTTACTAAAAACTGACAGTAAATTGATACTAAAATGTTGTAATAAAAAGAATACTAAGAAAAGTCCAGACAGCGCCATGGCTACTTTTCTTGCAATTGAAGATTGGATTAGTCCACTCATTTTTTTCGTTATTAAAAAATATACCTTGCAAAAGTAAGTTTGAAAAGCTTTTTGTCCAAGCTTTGAAATAGGTTTTAACCTTGTTTAAACTAATTATAGATAAGTATTTTAACAAAAAACTACGTGCAAATAATATAATAATTAATTTACGCATGAATTATACGTAGTTAATTAGGAATAATTCAACGTTTTATCAAAAAAGGCTAATTATTCTTCTTTTAAAACAGAATGTTTGTAAACATAATTTAACATATTACAAACTTCATTACCGTCGATAATTTTACCCGAACTATCATTTTCATAAGAAAAATCAGGATTTGAATAACCTTTTTGCTTACAAACCTTGGTATAATAATCGTCTTTTGCAACATGTAATGGGTAAGCTGCATTAATAATTTGCCCCCATTTTTTTTGTTCTAGAATTGCATCTATAATTCCTACACAATCTTCTCTGTGAATCAAATTAATTGGAGCTTTAGGATTTGGAATTGCTACTCTTTTTGACATCATTCTAGCCGGATGTCTTTGATCGTTTACTAAGCCTGCAAAACGTAAAATTGTAGTTTCAAAATTAGAATTATTAGTTAATAGTGATTCTACTTCCTGTAATTGCAAACCCGAATTACTAATCGAATTAGGTTTTGCATCATTTTTTATCACAGGAAAATCAGCTCCCTCTTTAAAAACTGCCGTAGAACCAATAAATAAAACTTTTGAAACTGAAGAGGCTTCAATAAATGGTATCAACTTTTTTATTTTAGCTACATAATTACTCGATGGGTTTCTTCGTAATCCTGGCGGTGTGTTTAAAATTAAAATATCAGAACCTTCAAGACAGTTTTCTATAGCGCCTGTAACCCCTTCTTCTTCTAACAAAACCTTATAAGCACTATAACCTTCGTTTGTTAAGCTTTGTAATTTATCATCAGAAGTTGTGCTCCCTTTTATTTTATAATCTTTATTTATCAATAATCGAGATAAAGGCAAACCTAACCAACCTAAACCTAAAACAGAAACCTGAACACCCATTGTTTTTTATTCAAATGTAATTTATACTTGTTTAGCCTCAAAAAAAGACATTATTAATTTGTAAAAAATCACCAATAAGACTAATCGTTTTAATATTTTTAAACCTATTGATTTACTAGTTTACCAATATTTTAACATATATTTATCTCTTTATCAAATATTTAAAGTTATCTTAAATTCTAATTTAAAACAAAAATATGGGTATTATGAATTTTATGGGTGAGCGCGCAAAAGTTGCGAAGTCTTACGATGTAGCTATTGGGGTAGCTGACTACATGACAAAAAAACTAATTTCGTTTAATCCTCAGCAATCATTAATTGCAACAATGGAAGCACTTGTTCGCAACGAAATTACAGGTGGTCCTGTTGTTAATGACCAACAAGAATTAGTTGGAATGATCTCAGAAAGCGATTGCATGAAACAATTAAGCGACAGTAGATATTTTAACATGCCTATGGGTAATGAAACTGTTGAAAAATACATGTCAAGCATAGTAGAAACTATTGACATTAACGCTAGTATTTTTGATGCAGCAGAACAATTTCACAAAAGTTCATACAAACGATTTCCTGTTCTAGACAAAGGAAAACTAGTTGGACAAATTAGTCAGCATGATGTTATATTAGCTGCTTTAAAAATGAATTCACAACGTTAAATATTCATTTTAAATATTAGAAATATTGATTAAAGTATACAAAGAAAATCTATTCTACTTTTTTTATTTTTCCAAACCAACAAACACATAAAAATCACTTAAAAGTATAAATTCTTTTAAGTGATTTTTAATTTTCAATTAGATCTACTGCTATTCTAAAAGTATTTGCATGCGCCTCTATGATAGTTTTTATCTCTGGAGAATACCCTCCGCCCATAGAACACATTATTGGTATCTTTTTTTCTACACATAAATTAAGCACAAGTTCATCGCGTTTTTTAGCGCCTTCAAGAGTACAACTTAATTTACCCAGTTTATCCGTTTCTAAAATATCAACACCCGATAAGTAAAAAACAAAATCAGGTTTTTCATCATTTATTAATTTAGGCAAAATCTTTCTTAATATATCTAAATATTCTTTATCGGTAATTTCATTTGGCAAACCTATATCTAAATTTGAATTCTCTTTTTCAAAAGGATAGTTGTTTTCTCCATGCATCGAAAAAGTAAACACATTATTATTATTTTTAAAAATTTCAGCTGTCCCATTACCTTGGTGCACATCTAAATCAACAATTAATATTTTAGATGCATATTTATATTTCAACAAGTAACAAGCTGCAATGGCTTGATCATTTAATAAACAAAACGCCTCGCCATGATCAGAATATGCATGATGTGTGCCACCGGCAATATTCATCGCTATTCCATATCTTATAGCAAATAACGATGCATCAATAGTTCCTTGTGCTATAATTAATTCGCGTTCTACTAGTTCTTTTGATAAAGGAAACCTTGTTACTCTAATCTCACTTTTTGTTAACGACAAACCATGTAGCTTGGCTAAATATTCCTGCGAATGAGCTCTTAAAACATCAATATCTTTTGCTTTTCTAGGTTCAAAAAAATTGACTTGTTCACAAGTACCTTCTAACAACAATTGTTTAGGAAGTAAGTCATATTTTTCCATAGGGAAACGATGCCTTTTTTTTAAAGGATGCTCATAACATTTATGACGTGCTATTTTTAGCATTTATTAAATATGGTTTTAAATAAAAAAGCACGCTATTAAGCGTGCTTTAAAAAATTATGTTTTTCTATATATTAAAACGGTAAATCGTCTTCTTGTGCACTAGAAACATTAGTTGCAGGTTCAAAAGCATCTGCAGGAGGCATTGGTGGAGGAACACTACCTTGAGCTGCCGCTGGCTGCAATGATTCAATTCTCCAACCTTGAATAGTATTAAAGTATCTTGTTTCCCCTTGAGGACTAACCCACTCTCTACCTCTTAAATTCACCCCTATTTTAACGTCGTGTCCAGGCTGAAATGAATTTAATAAATCACATTTATCCTGTACAAATTGTATTGATATATGTTGCGGGTATTGCTCATCTGTAGTTACAACAATATCTCTTTTTCTAAATCCATTGTTACCTACTGTTTCTGTAACACCAACTAACTTAACTTTTCCCTGTACTTCCATTACGCTAATATATTCTTATAAATTCGAATTACAAAAATACAAATTTTGTCTTTGTTATAAATTCATCATCCTCTTTAAGTATTAACAATTTTAATATTAATGTTTGTTTTTATGTATCTTGAAACTATCTTTCTTAAAAAAACACCCCTAGTATGAACCCTATTGTGAATAAAAACTTCTCTAAAGCATTTATTATAGTTGCTTCAGCTAGTATTATAGGTCTTATTCTTTGGAACACCTCTTTATTCTTTGAACGCCTTAAGCAAGTTGAAAGAGATAAAATGGAGATTTGGGCGCAATCACAAAAATCGTTTATAAGCGATAATGATAACGACTACCTAGAACTTAACTTACTAATAAACACTACCAATAACAAAATACCTATTGTTAATATAAACCAGAACGGTAAAATAAATTTACACTCTAATATACCTATAAGTATAGTTAACGACAATGAAGAATTCATCAAATATATTCAAAACTTAAAAGCAGAAAATAAACCTATAATTATAACGTTACCCGACGGAAAAAAACAATATTTATATTATGGGAATTCAACTATTTTAAAAAAATTAAAGTATTATCCTTTAGCTATAACTGTTATTATCTTTTTGCTTGTAGGTGTAGTATACTCTTTCTTGGCAACATCTAAAGCTAGTGAACAAAACAAACTATGGGCCGGAATGGCTAAAGAAACTGCACATCAAATTGGAACACCATTATCTTCATTAGTTGGCTGGATTGAAATTTTAAAAACAGAAAATGTTGATAGCACTTATGTTACCGAAATGGAAAAAGATATTACCCGTTTAAATATTATTACGGAACGCTTTTCTAAAATAGGATCTATCCCCAACTTAGAAACAGCTAATATTATTCAAGAAACACAAGAAGCTTATAGTTATTTAAAATCTAGAAACTCAAAACTAATAAACTTTTCATTAGACTTACCTAGCGCTCCTATTAAGGTCAAATTAAACAAACAACTTTATAGTTGGACAATAGAAAACCTTGTGAAAAATGCAATTGATGCAATGCGCGGAAAAGGAAACCTACACATTGCCATAATTGAAGAAAAAAATGAAGTTAAAATAACTATTAAAGATTCAGGTATGGGAATACCCAAATTAAATTTTAATAGAATTTTTGAACCCGGGTATACTTCTAAAAAAAGAGGCTGGGGCTTAGGCTTATCTTTAGCAAAAAGAATTATTGTAGATTATCACGACGGAAAAATATTCGTAAAAAATTCTGAAATAGGAAAAGGAACTACTTTTCAAATTACTTTAAAGAAGTATTAAAGCACTACTTCTTTACTTATTTTTTCTGCTAAAGCCGACATTTCTTCTTTGGTCATTTTTGTTTTAGAAGTAAACGTAGCATCTTTCATATCATTTAAAGGAATTAAGTGCACATGCACATGAGGAACCTCTAAACCAACTACAGAAAAACCAACCCTATTACAAGGTAGTACTTTTTCCAAAGCTAAAGCCACCTTTCTTGAAAAAGACATTAACCCCATGTAAGTATCCTCATCTAAATCGGTAATTTTATCTACTTCTTTTTTGGGAATACAAAGCGTATGGCCTTTGGTATTAGGATTAATATCTAGCATAGCATAAAAATTTCCATCTTCAGCTATTTTATAAGATGGAAATTCACCATTAATAATCCTAGAAAAAATAGAAGCCATAACTTATTCTCTTGTAAGTTCTACAACGTCAAATTTCATGATACCACTTGGAACTTTAATTTCAGCAACTTCTCCAACTGATTTTCCTAACAAACCTTTACCTATAGGTGAATCTACAGATATTTTACCTGTCTTCAAGTCTGCTTCACTTTGAGCTACTAATTTATATTTTACTTGAGCTCCGTTTAATTGATTTTTAATGGTAACAGTAGAGTGTATTAACGCCTTTGACGTATCTAACTGAGACTCATCTAACAATCTTGCTCCTGACAATGTTTCTTCTAATCTAGAAATTTCCATTTCTAACATACCCTGCGCTTCTTTAGCGGCATCGTATTCGGCATTTTCACTTAAATCACCCTTATCTCTAGCTTCAGCAATAGCATTAGATGCTTTTGGACGCTCTACATCTTTAAGGTGATTTAATTCATCTCTTAATTTTTTTAACCCTTCTTCGCTGTAATAAGATACTTTACTCATAGTTATATAATAGTATAAACACAAAATATCCCATTAGAATGGGATATTTGAACAGAAACAAATATACAAAAAATGTTTAATGCTTATTTCTTTAAATTTGCACACTTATAAAACTTTAAAAAAAATGAAAAACTTCTATTTAATACTAAGCTTATCTGTTTTTTTATTTTCCAGTTGCGAAAGTGACAGCACAAGCGAAGACGATACTAGCTTAATTGATAAATCAATAAATGTTACTCTAAGTGGTACTAGATTTGCTGATTTAATAAATTTTACTGGTAATGATGAATTTATAATTGATAACATTGATTTTATTGAAGGGGTTTATCTTTTTAATAACGGTACTGACTTTTTTACCGCTTTAGAACTTGCTGAGCCAAATGATCCTTTTAATATTTGCGATACTCCAACCTCATTAACAAATGGCCAATTTGTTTATGATTGTGATGGAGAAACAAGAATTTACAATATAGCAGGACAAAGAATTTTTGAAGAAGGCGAAGACGCCAATGAAAACAATAGTCCAATGAGACAATACAGAGCTGTAAGGTCAAACGGAACCTTAACTATTACTTTCTAAAAAAGTCAATAGAATAGGTACTATTTTTTATTCTATAGATCTATAAATTTTACACAATTGTTAAATTTTTAAAGTGAATATTAAATAATATCAAAAAACATATTATAGGAACAAATGTTTTTGATTTTTGAACAAAAATCGAGTACTTTTGACCAGTTACATTTTTAATGTAAAATTAAACAAGGATTTTAATAAATTAAATATAATTATAATGAGTAAAGTAGCTGTAATCACTGGTGCAACTGGTGGAATTGGTTTTGCTGTAGCAAAAAGATTAGGACAAGACGGATTTACTGTTGTTTTAAACGGTATTGAAGATGATATGGGTGCTAAAAGAGTTGAAGAACTTGCTGCAGAAGGAATTACTGCTGAGTACTACGGTTTTGACGTAACTAAAGAAGAAGAAGTAACTGCAAACATTACTAAAATTGGTGAAAAATACGGTCAGATTGACGTATTAGTAAACAATGCTGGTGGTTTAGGTGGTCGTCAACGTTTTGAAGAAATGACTACTGAATTTTACAGATTCGTAATGGCATTAAACCTTGATTCTGCATTTTTTGCTTCAAGAGCTGCTATTCCTTTCTTAAAGAAAAGTGACAACCCATCTATCGTAAACTATACTTCTAACGCAGGTTGGAATGCTGGTGGACCAGGTGCTGGTATCTACGGTACTTCTAAAGGAGCTGTACATACATTAACAAGAGCTTTAGCTAAAGATTTAGCTGAGTACGGAATTAGAGTAAACGCTGTATCTCCTGGTACAATCGATACTGATTTCCATAAGCAAATCAAATCTACTAAGCCAGAAGTATTCAAATCTTGGGCTAACAACATTATGTTAGGTAGATTAGGTCAGCCAGAAGATGTTTCTGGAGTTGTTTCTTTCTTAGCTAGCGAAAACGCTGCTTTTATTACTGCTGAAACTATCCAAATTGGTGGTGGTCAAGCTTTAGGTATCTAATAAAAGTTAGAACACATAAAAAAAGAGCCTGTTAGTTTAAAACTAACAGGCTCTTTTATTTTATAAAATTACTATTAAAAAGAAAGATCAACTATTTAAAAACACTGTCTGTTTCTTTTTTAATCTCTTTAAAAGCATTTACGGGATCTTCATCATTCCAAATTCCTCCTAACACTCCAACACCAGAATATCCTAATTCTTTAGCTGGTTTAATAGTCTCTTTATTTATACCTCCCATACCCAAAACAGTTAAAGGTATATTTTGAACATTATGACCAACCCCTTCCATTCCTGGTTTTGATATTGCTGAAAACACTGGGCTAATAAGTGTATAAATAACTGGAGCCGTTTTATAAAGTAACATTTCCTCTACACTATGAAAAGAAGTACTAACATCATACCCTTGTGTTGTAAATCGAGTAACAAACAACCCAAAATCTTCTCCTAAGGCACGTCTTGGAGCTTCTTCTATATGAACCCCCTTTAACATAAAATCTTCTGCTAAATCGTATTCATTATGCAGCACAACTCTACTATGATAAGCCTCTTCTACACCACTTAAATATGCCATATGCTGCGCGTAGTTTTTATTAGGCTTTCTTAAATGCAAAACTTCTAAACCTAGTTTAAATAATGAGTTTAATATTTCTATTTCATTAGGAATATCATTCTCTGGGGTAATTAATATAAGCATGTTTTTAATTTATTATAAAGAAGAATATCCGCCTTCTAAGTTATATAAGTATTTAGGAAAATGATTATCTAGCAACAACTCTATTGCTTTTTCACTTCGTATTCCCGATGCACAAGCAACAATCATTGGTTTAGAATTTGGCAATTCTCCCATACGCTCATCAAGTTCATCTAAAGGAATATGAAAACCACCCATATTAAACTCATCGAATTCTTGTTGAGTTCTTACATCTAAAATATTATAATCACTTTTATTAGCTAAAAATGCTTCCGCAGAAATACGTTTCATATTCAATGTATTTGATACCCCACAAAAGAAATCATAATCATCTTCTAGCGAGGTTATATTTATATCTGGATTAACAGAAAAATTTAATATTTGTTGCTGTAGTGTTAAAGCATCAATATACAATAACGAATTAACCAAAGGCTTACCAACACCTGTTATAAGCTTTATAACCTCATTTACTTGCAAAGAACCAACAATACCTGGCAATACACCTAAAACTCCAATATCAGAACAATTTGGTACCGAATTAGGTTCTGGCGGACTTGGATACAAACAACGATAAGTTCCGCTTTCATTATAATTAAAAACAGCTACTTGACCTTGAAATTTAAAAATAGAACCAAAAACCAAAGGCTTATTAGTAATAACACAAGCATCATTTACTAAATATCGAGTCGGAAAATTATCCGTTCCATCTACAATAAGATCATAACCTTGAAAAAGATTAATTACATTATCCGTATTTAAAAAAGTATTATGAATTTTAAATTCAACGAACGGATTTAGTTTAGATAACCTATCTACTGCGCATTGCACTTTTGGTTTTCCTATATCTTCTATAGTATATAATATTTGTCGTTGTAAATTAGATTGATCTACTGTATCTCCATCCACAACTCCAATTGTACCTACACCTGCTGCAGTTAAATATTGCAAAACAGGACAACCTAAACCACCAGCACCAATAACAAGTACTTTTGCAGCTTTTAATTTTAATTGTCCCTCACTACCAATTTCATTCAATATTAAATGACGGTGGTATTGTTTTTTTTCTTCTGCAGTTAACACAGCTTCTCGCTCATTAATATTTTTCAACACTTCTAATTTACTTTATAAATACAAATATAAGACTAGTTGTATGTAAACATTTGAAAAAACAAAAAAAGGACTACTTTAATCAAGTAGCCCTTTATATTTTATTACAAACAATTATTAAATCATTTTAAAATCTAGCATTAAATCACCTTCTATGGATGCTTGTAAATGATCACCTTTGAAAATTTGACCTACTCCACTAGCTGGCGTACCAGTAAAAATAATA
>CAZJGP010000107.1:0-9995 GCA_964545595.1 uncultured Flavobacteriaceae bacterium
AAAAGTAGGCGCTAGGCGACAAACAATAGCACCTTCTTCATATTCCGGATTTCCGTTATACATAACATCACGTAACACTTCATCACCTGATAAACTCAACGATAAAGAACGAGTAGTAGGAATACCTAAATGGTACATAGCCTCACTACATAAATGTTCACGTACTGATGAACGTAAAACAGCCAAACCATCCGCATTACGAGAATAAGGAGTTTCTCCAGCTCCTTTAAGTTGTAAAGCCCATTGCTTGTTGTTATGATTAATTTCGAATAAATTAATAGCACGTCCGTCTCCTAATTGTCCTGCCCAATTTCCAAACTGATGTCCGCCATAGCACATAGCATACGGATCAGTATCCTTATAAACTTTATTTCCTGTAAAAACTTTTAGGAAGTCATTGGAGTTTGCATCATTATCATTTAATCCAATTTCGGCTAACATTTCTTTAGATACATGTAGTAGCCTAGGGTTTTTAGTTTTTTTAGGCGTAACATATGAAAACACGGCATTTGAAACTTGTCTGCGTGTGTTTTTTAAAATAGTATCGGCAGGTAATTCTTTACTAAATGTGTTCTGAATATTAAGTTTCATGGGGTGTGTTTTAGAAGAAGGATGTATTAGGTATTGTAACAAAGTTACAATATCTAAAAGTAAATATTAGGCACAAAAAAAAGCCCTTAAACTAATATAGTATAAGGACTTTTTTTAGAATATGAGTTTACTATACGTTAAATAAGAAATGCATAACATCACCATCTTTAACCACATAGTTTTTACCTTCTACATTAAGTTTACCAGCTTCTCTGGCTTTTGATTCACTACCTAGTTCGGCATAGTCGTTATATGATATAACTTCGGCTCTAATGAAACCTTTTTCAAAATCGGTATGTATAACACCGGCAGCTTGTGGTCCTGTAGCACCTATAGGAATTGTCCAAGCACGTACTTCTTTTTCACCAGCAGTAAAATAAGTTTGTTGGTTTAATAATTTGTAAGCAGCTCTAATTAATACAGCAGCTCCTGGCTCTTCTAAACCTATATCTTCTAAGAAAACCTGTCTTTCTTCGTAGTCTTCTAATTCATTAATATCAGCCTCGGTACCAACGGCTAAAATAATAACCTGTGCATCTTCATCTTTTACAGCTTCTTTAACTCTTGCAACATGATCATTACCAGAAACAGCTGAGCCTTCATCTACATTACAAACGTATAATACAGGCTTGTTAGTAATTAATTGTAATGGGTTAACAAAGTCTTCGTTATCTTCATCAGAAAATTCAAGTGCACGTACTGATTTCCCTTCCTCTAAAGCATCTTTAAGTTTAATTAAAATAGCTTCTTCAGCTTGAGCTTCTTTATTACCAGTTCTAGAAGCTTTTTTTACTTTTTCAAGTTTTTTTTCTACTGCTTCTAAATCTTTTAATTGTAGCTCAATATCGATAGTTTCTTTATCACGAATAGGATCTACAGAACCATCTACGTGGATAATATTATCGTTTTCAAAACAACGTAATACATGAATAATAGCGTCTGTTTCGCGAATGTTTGCTAAAAACTGGTTACCTAAACCTTCTCCTTTACTAGCTCCTTTTACAAGACCAGCAATGTCAACAATCTCTACAGTTGCAGGCATTACACGCTCTGGATTTACTAAAGATTCTAATTTTTCTAATCTAGGATCTGGTACATTTACCACACCAATATTAGGTTCAATTGTACAAAAAGGAAAGTTTGCACTTTGCGCTTTTGCATTTGATAAACAATTAAATAATGTTGATTTTCCAACATTAGGTAAACCTACGATACCTGCTTTCATCTATTCTTTATTAAAATTATTTTGAGCATGGCAAATATAAGTTTGTTTATAATGTTACGCAATTTCATGTGCAACCAATTAACTAAAACGTTATTGTTAAATTTTTTACATAAAAGCTATTTTTAAAGTGTAATTAAAAGGTGTAAACATCGACTTGCAAGTCTAATTCAAATAGTAAAACCAATTTAGGTACAATGAAAAAGATTGTTAGAATAAGCTTATTGTTATTGAGTGTTATTTCAATTTCTAGTTGTGTGAACGTTTTTAGCTTATCTGATTTAAGAACAGAAGCATTAAAAGAAAATAAAGGCAGTAACCCTAATAAAGCAAAACAATTGTTAAGCGAAATGGGAAAAGCGCACGGTATTGAATATTGGAATACTATTGATACTTATAACATTACTTTTAAAGAAGAGTTTTATGGCTTTTTAGGGAAGTTTAGTCATCCATTTAAAGAGAGCGATTTAACTTTTTCACTTAGTTATATACCTAAAACGTATAATGGACAGTTTGAATTTTTAACAGGGGAACAAAAAGGAACTGTTTGGGGTATTCAAGATTGGCAAACCTATGAAAAGAAAGGAGACCAAATTTTAAAGGATGAAGATAAAGAGAAGAAATTCTGGATTCCAACTTATCAATATTTTATAGAGTTTCCTAGCCGTATTCAAGAAGCTACTGCTGTAGATTACATGGGGCAAAAAGTTATTGATGGTATAACAGCAGAAGGGGTAATAGCATCATGGGGTACTGTAGAGCCACAAAAAGAATTAGACCAATATGTTGTTTGGATTAATGCTGAAACAAAACAAATTATTAAGATTGATTACACTATTAGAGATGTAAATAAATTTGTTGTCGGTGTGGCTTACTTTAAAGATTATAAAAATTATAATGGGTTGTTATTACCTTCAGAATTTCCTGTAAAGTCAAACCTTTTGAAAGATGGTTTTTTGCATAAAATGAGTATTAAAGACTTTACAATAAATCCAGTTTCTAAAGAAAGTTTAATGCCTATTAAATAAGGTTTTAGTTTTTACAGAAATAAAAAAAGCCTCATAAATATTTATGAGGCTTTTTTATTGAAATATGTATTAGTTTATTTTTCTATAAACTCCATGTTGGTAGGCGAAAAGTCTTCAAGACCACTATCGCAAACAGAACAACGGTAATTAGATGGTAGATCTTCAAAGAAAGTTCCAACTTCAATACCAGCTTCGCTGTCACCCACAGATGGGTCATAAATAGTCATACAGTTATTACATTGGTGTACTTCAAGTACTACTTTTTCATCTTCTAAGTTTAATGAACCTGGTTTTTCTAAAACTTCATCTTCATTACCTAAATTAGTAAAGTATTTTTTAGTTAACTCCATTAATAAGCCAGGTAAGTCCATCTTATCAATATCTTGAGCGTACACTACGTAACTACGTGTATTAGGGTTAAAGTTTTTAGCGTATACAACATTAAATGTTGGTCTAATAACAAAACCAGAATTTTCTACAGCAGGAGTAGGGTTTGCTTCAATTACAATAGAAGTAAAATAGTTATTTCTATCTTGATTTGAAGTAATAGCAAACGTTAAACCATATGTACTAATGTCGTTTTGATCAAAGTTTAAAACTAAGTTCTTTTTTAAATCTAAAGCATCTTGATCATCTACAGGTAAATGCCAGTTTAGCTCTAAGGCAGAGTGTCTAACATTTATACCATATTGCCCTAATAATTTTTCTAAACCAAGCTTAGAGTTTTTATGAATTCCTTTTACAATAAATGATTTCCAAGGTGTTAAGCATATTTTACCAATACGGTGCTCTACACAAAAATTACATAAAGCTTTTAAGAAGTCTGTGCTATAACGGTTGTCTCTCCAGTATAAACCTAGCCAATAAGAGTTGTCATACATTTTATTCATTCCTTCATAGTATGGGAATGGAGAAAAATTAACCTCTAATTTGTTTTGAATAACCTTATGGTTAAGAGATGTTGTTTTGTTTATTTTTTCAAATAACTCATGCACCGAGTTTACACTTTCGTAGTTATCTTCTATTAGCTTGCTAATGTGTGCAATATCCCAAGTATATATTAAAACAGGATAGTATTCTTGATCTAAACCAGGTAGTTTAGTGTACAAGAACCAGTAATCTTCATGCGTTGAAGCAATAAAGTTTAACTGACCATAAAACAAAGGAACCATTTGTTGCTTAGGGTCAACAATGTTAATTTGTAATTTAGGAGCTGTTCTAAACTCTTCTAAAATATATAAATAAGTAGTTCCACGTAACCAAACTGTCGAAGGGAAAATATCAATTGCTACATACGAGCTCATTATATTTTGTTCGATAGAATCTACAAAAAGAGATTGATGATAATTATCATGCTCTTTAGTAATTTCTTTTTGATTGTTATTATACGGGAATAATATATCTTGTCTTGAGCCAAAGTGCAATGAGTCTAAACCAATAGACTCAGCTTTAGTTATAATTTTTTGTAATTCTCCTGGAGAAATAATACCTCCTTTAACCTCTACACGTTCTAAGTAATTTTGCATATCTGTAAATTAAGCAGGTTCTAATATATTTTCCATAATCTGTTTCACTTCACTCTTACAACTACCGCAACCTAAACCAGCACCTGTTTGTTCGCAAAGTTTAGCAAAGTCAGTACAACCATCTTTAATAGCTTTTTCTAAATTACCAGAACCTACTTGGCTACAAGAACATACTAGGCTACCAATAATAGGTTCGTTAACTTTACTAGATCTTAAAAGTTCATCTCTTTTTTCTGAAAGTTCAATTTTTTCTTCAATTAAACGCTTAAATTCAGCAAATTCACTTTTGTCACCCATTAAGATAGCTCCAATTAGCCAATCGTTATAAATGATACACTTTTTATAAAAGCGTTTAGAAACATCCATTAATAAAACCTCTTGATAAGCAGGGTCATTTTGTGGATAATCTAATGTTCCTATACTACAAAGGTCTAGATCTTCGAACTTTAAAATGTTCATAAAAACAGAACCTTTATATATGGCAGAAAAATCTCCTAATAGAAACTTAGCTACTATATCAGCTTGTTGTTCGGCAGCAGCAGTAATACCATATAAGCTTCCTTTAAAATCAGCAATTTCTCCAACTGCAAAAATATTAGGATCTGATGTTTGTAAATAATGATTTACGACAATACCTCGTTTACAAGTAATACCTGAATTACGTGCTAGCTCTATATTTGGAATAGTACCAATAGAATATACAACAGCATTACAAGGAATTTCACGACCTGTCTTAAGTGTTACGCTTAAATTGTAGTCAGAAGTATCAAAAACAGTATCTACTTCGTTATCAAAATATATTTGAATTCCTTTATCACGAACATCATCAGCTAATAACTTACTAGCAACAACATCTAATTGACGTTCCATTAAACGGTTACCACGTTGCACTATACTAATAGCAACATTTTTCTTACGTAAAGCAGCAGCTAATTCTAATCCTAATAAACCACCCCCAACAATAACAACATGTTGTTTTTCGGCAGGTAAACCAGAAGCATCTAAATAATTTTTTAATTTATCAGCATCACCACGGTCACGCATTGTAAAACGGCCAGGTGCATGAATTGGTACTTCTTTAGGAACAAAAGCACGGCTACCAGTAGCCATCATAACGACATCATAAGAGTGTTTTTCTCCTTTACTATCAATTATGTACTTTTCTTCTCTATTTATTTCTTCTGCAGGGTTACTAATTTCTAACCTAATGTTAAAACGAGCTAACTCTCCTTCTCTTAATTTTTGAAGTTGATCCCAAGTTAATTCTTCAGAAACGTATTCTGGTAATAAAACTCGGTTATAAAATGGGTATTCTTCTTTACAGAAAACTACTATTTCATCTTCTTGATTATGTTCTCTATAAGTTTGAATGAATCGGAATGCGGCAGTACCAGCACCTACGATACATATTTTTTGTTTCTTCTTAACAAATTTAGTTACCTGTACGGCAGCAAATTTAAAGTCAGGTTCTTTTGATATAGGATCAAGAATACTAGTAGTTAGGTTATTAACACGAGCATAATCATTACCAAATACTTTACCCCAGTGAATTGGCATAAAGACAACACCTTTATTAATAGTGTCTGAAATTTGAACCTTAACTTGTGTTATTCCTCTTTTACTAGTAACATTTACAATGTCTCCTTCTTTTAAATCTCGTAGAAAAGCATCTACTTGATTCATTTCTAAATAAGGATCTTGAATATGTGTTAATAAACGGTTTACTTTTCCTGTTTTAGTTCTAGTGTGCCATTGATCACGTACACGACCAGAAGTTAATACTAAAGGAAAGTCTTGTGATAAATTCTCAGAATTTGGTTTTGTAAATTCAGGAACCATAAACTTAGCACGACCATTGTCTGTGTAAAATTTATGATCTTCAAATAAACGTACTGTACCAGGATGACCAGCAGCAGGTACGGGCCATTGGAATGTACCTTCGTTTTGTAAACGTTCGTAACTTAAACCAGTAATATCTATACTTGTTCCTTCGGTCATACGAACATATTCTTCGTAAACTTCAGAAACATGAGAGTAATTAAAGCTTTGATATCCCATTTTTTGAGCAAAACGCCAAATAATTTCAGCATCAGGAATAGCGTTACCAGGAGCATCAACAACCTTACTTAGGTGCGAAATTCTTCGCTCACTATTAGTCATTGTACCTTCTTTTTCTGCCCAAGCAGCAGCAGGTAAAACCATATCGGCATACTCTAAAGTTTCGGCGTTGCTTGATATTTCTTGCACAACAACAAATTTAGCTTTCTTTAAAGCAGCTTCTACTTTATTAGAGTTAGGTAAACTTACTAAAGGGTTAGTACAAGCAATCCAAACAGCTTTTAGCTCTCCAGTTTCTAATGCGTCGAACATTTGTGTAGCAGTATATCCTGGTTTACCAGAAATTTCTTTACCACCCCAAAAGTTAGCAACTTCTTTACGGTGTTGTTCGTTACCTAAGTCTTTATGAACTGCTAAAAGGTTTGCCATTCCACCAACTTCGCGACCACCCATTGCATTAGGTTGCCCTGTAAGTGAGAATGGTCCAGAACCTGGTTTACCAATTTGTCCCGTTAATAAAGAAAGGTTTAATAAAGCGTTGTTTTTGTTTACACCAATAGAACTTTGGTTTAACCCCATAGCCCACATAGAAATAAACCCTTCGGCATCACCAATCATATCGGCAGCCTTTTTAATATCTTCTATTGAAACACCACAATCTTTTGAAGCTTGCTTAAGAGAAGTAGCAAGTACTAGTTCTTTAACTTTTTCAAAATTATCAGTATGGTTATCAATAAAGTTTTTATCTATTTTCTTTTTTTCAATTAACCTAGCTGCAATTGCGTTATATAAAATAACATCGGTACCTGGTAAAATTTGCAAGTGTAAATCAGCTAAATCACAAGTTTGTGTTTTACGTGGGTCTACAACAATAAGTTTTACATTAGGGTTGGCTTCTTTGTGAGCTTCAACTCTTCTCCAAATTATTGGGTGACACCATGCTGGGTTTGCACCGGCAACAAAAAATAAATCTGCTAGCTCAATATCAGCATACCCTATAGGTACACTATCTTCTCCTAAAGCTTGTTTGTAACCAACAACGGCTGAACTCATGCATAAACGTGAGTTTGTATCAATGTTGTTAGTACCTATAAATCCTTTTGTTAATTTGTTGAATAAATAGTATTCTTCTGTTAAACATTGACCCGACACGTAGAAACCTACACTATTTGGTCCGTGTTTTTCTATGATAGAACTAAATACGGCAGCAGCCCTGTCTAAAGCATCATCCCAAGTTACGTTTTGTAAATCGTGATTTTTACTCCATCTCATTTGAGGTTCAACCAATCTATCAGATTTATCTTGAACAACGTGGTGTAAATTCATTCCTTTAGAACATAATTTACCTTGGTTAACAGGATGGTCTTTGTCTCCTTCTACAGAGATTACACCGTTAGCATCTTTACTTGCAACTATTCCGCAACCTACACCGCAGTATGAACAGGTTGATTTATGAGAAGTTGTTATAGACATAGGGAATCAATATATTATTATAGGCAGCAAAACTACGTATTTATACTTAATAAAGCTACCTTTATAGAGTCTTTATTTACTAAATGCTACTTAGTTTAATATGTCTCTAAATACCAAATTTGTTTTTTAGAGTGGTTTTAAAGTTATTTTGACCATAGGTTAAATAGATAAATTTTAAATTATCAATTAATTAGTTACATTTAAAATTTTATTTCTTGCATTTAGTCTTGTAATTAGTGCTTTCAAAGATTAATTAAGTATTATTTTATTTTTTGTTGCAATTTTTACTTTAAAATACAATAAGCCTTTTTGTTTAGAATTAGCTCCTCTATGAGAAACTCGAATATTGACTTTCCTTTTTATTTTAACGAAAACTCTAATTTTAAAAGTTTAGATGTAGAAACAACTTCTTTTGTGAAATATTCACACAATAATGAAGACATTCAAGATATTTTACTTAAAATACATCAGCCTTTTTTATTGTTTGTACGCCAGGGAAAAGTTATTCTTTCTACTAAAAAAAAGACAAGAACTGTTAACTCTCAAGAATTTATTTTAGTGAATAAAGGGCATTATGTTATGTCAGAAAGTTTGTCTGAAAATCGACAATTTGATGCTTTACTTTTTTTTATAAATCCGTACTTTGAAAGAGTTTTAGAAGAAAAGAAGAGTGAAATAGTAAAGATATTTAATAGTGATTTAGATGTTTTCCCTATAAAGGTAAATCAATATGTTAAAAATTACCTACAGTCTTTTTTAACGCTATTTGATGATGCTAATATATTGTTAGAAGATGCTGATTTTTTAAAAATTAAAGCAGAAGAATTTTTATTTTATTTAGAAAAAAACTTATTTGTTAAACTTCAAGATAAATTAGAAAAACCTATAGCAATAGAAAACGATAGGCTTAAAAGAATCGTAGAAAGCAAATGGCAAAACCATACCATTAAACAACTTGCTTTTTTAGTTAGTATGAGTGAGTCTAAATTTAAACGAAAGTTTAAAGAAGTTTATAAAGAAACTCCTGGAACATGGATTAGGTTAAATAAATTAAAAAAAGCCAAACATCGATTAAAACATACCACTGATAAGATTTACTTAATAGCAATAGAACTTGGATTTAAAGATGAAAAGTATTTTTCAAAGCTATTTAAAAAGACTTACGGCTTGACTCCACAAGACTTTAGGAAGGGTTAAAATGCTATTTGTGGAGTTTTTATAGCTAAACAAAAAAAACTTTTTTTGTTTGTAAGAATTTTGAACTTTTTTTCACACCCATTTGAACTTTTTGTCCTAGGTGTTTTTTTTAGTTTCGTGTTAATTTTACGGTGAACTAAAAATAATAGATATGTTTAAAATTAAAGAAGTTAGAAAATATGCTTCCATTTTTGCAGCCATTACCGTATTAGCATCATGTAGTAGTGATGATGATAGTATTACAGAAGAAACTCCAATAGATATACCTAATGATGATGCAGAAGTAATTTTACCAGTAGAAGGAAATCCTGCTATAGCAGATTTAGAAATGGTATTTAATAGATTTTTATTAGAAGATCGTACTGATAGTGATGGAGCAGTTAATCCAAGTGGAATTAACAATGGCTATGCTCAAATGCTAAGAGCATCAGAAGATGGAGAGCACTATATTGGTTTTACCGATTTTAATAACGTTGATGAAGTAATAGATTTTCAACATCCAACAATTACAGCTAGTAGATTTGCTTTGTTTTTAACAACTGCGGGTGCTGGTTTAGGAGTGCAAAATGGATTTGATGAAGGTGATTTGCCAATTTATATTGGAGAATTAGAAATGAACGGAGAAAGTGTTGTTCGTTTAATACCTGCTGAAGGAAATGGAGGAGAAATTAATGTTGGTGGAGTAACCATAAACACACGTAATACAGCTGATATTTTATTAACAGCTACAGGAGATATTGCTCCGCAACGTTCTACAGGATCTCGTAATTCATGGTATGACTGGGTAGTTTTACACCCGTTTCAAGGAGATAACTTAAGACCAGTTGGTTACCCAAGTATTGTTGCTGATTTAGATGCAGATCATCAATTACCTCAAAACTTTGAAATGACTTTTAATGA
>CAZJGP010000108.1:0-2725 GCA_964545595.1 uncultured Flavobacteriaceae bacterium
ATTTTAAATCTAATTGCAGTGGGTTTACTTATTTTATTATTTAAGTTTTTTATTCCATTAGTTTTTTAACCTCAATAAAAAACACAATACGCTACTTTAAAATATACAATATCAATATTAAAAAAGTTACTAGAATAGAAGTTGATTTTTATGAAGATGTTAATTATTTCTATATCTTAAACTAGGAAAAAATTTGGGTAATGTTCCTGAAAAATTAAAGGTTCATAGGAATTGAAAAACAAAATGATGTTCCTAAACCTTTTGTAGATGTAAACCATATTTTACCCGAATGGGATTCCACAATTTTTTTACAATGAGCTAAACCTATACCAGTACCTTCATATTCATCTTCATGATGTAATTTTTGAAATAATGAAAATATTTTATGTTGATACTTTAAGTCGATACCAATTCCGTTATCTTTTATTGAAAACTCCCATCCAAGTTTTTTTTTTAGATGAGATTGTAATATAAGTCTTTATATCTGATTTAGAGAACTTTATAGCATTTATAACAGGTAATTCGCCTACATAAATATCAGCGTCACTTTTTATTATTAAAGAATTTAAATCATCAATAACAGCTTGAACTAAAGTGTTACAATTAATTTTTTTAAAACAATCTTTATTACCTAATTTACTATAATCAAGTAAACCTTTAATAAGTCGCTTCATTCTATTAGAAGCATTATTTATATATTTTAAACTTTTTTTCTCAATTTCATTAATATTGTTATTCTTCTTTTGTTCTAAGATTACAGTAAAACTAGTTATGGTGTTTAATAGTTCTCTAAGATCATGAGCAGCTATGTAAACAAATTGTTCTAATTCTTTATTTTTAGCTTCTAATTTTTTTAAGGATAATTCAAGCTATTTTTTGTTCTTTCTTAAAACCATTAAGTTCATTACTTGGTTTGATAATGAAATTAAAGAATATACTTGATCTTTGGTAAGAGAATTGGGTTTGTTGTCAATTACGCACAGCGTTCCTAAAGGGAAACCTTCGTTACTAATTAAAGGTACACCAGCATAAAATATTATGTTAGGATCACCAGTAACCAAAGGGTTATCTTTAAATCGATCATCTTTTCTAGAATCTTCTACAACTAAAATTTTATTAGGCTCATTTATAACATGTGCACAAAATGCGTATTCTCAAGGAGTTTCTTTAGTTGCTAAGCCATGGCTAGATTTAAACCATTGTCTTTTATTATCAACTAAACTAACTAAAGAAATAGGAGTACCGCATATTTTTGAAGCAGCGTATGTTAAATAATCAAAATCTGCTTCAGGTATTGTGTCTAAGATAGAATAAGAAGCTAAATCATTTAATCGTTTCGCTTCATTATGATCTTTTGAAAGAGTAATCATTAAGTTGTTATAAGTTAATAAACATTAAAAAACTATTTGTAGTGTTATTCTTTAAATAACGAATAATAATGATTTTTATTAGCGGTATAAAAAAAGACTTTTAATAATAAATAAAGCTAATAAATTACTAGCACATAAAAGTCATATTGTATATTAATACTATAATTATAAAATGATTAGCTACTAATTATTCAGAATCGGAAGAAGAAAAATCTCTAGCTAATAATTTTTTAGAAACTTTATAAGTTGCAGTATATAAAAGATTTTTTTGTTCTCGTTTAAGGTTTTTAAATTCTCTAGTATACCATTTAGCATCAGTTGCTTTTTTTCGAAATGTTTCGTGTTCTACGGTTTTAAATTCATTACCGTCTAAAAAGGTTTTTATGGTATAAATAGAAAGCCCAAAATATTCTGCTTTTTTTAGTACTTCAAAAAAATCTTCTTCAGAAAAATAAAAATCAGCATTGCTTTTATCAGTGTTTTTATTTGTTAATCTTGTAAATATTTTTTGCTCTAAAAATTCTTCTTGCGTCATTTTGTATGTTTTTAAGGGGTAATAAAATAAAAACCTGTAAACTAAAATTTACAGGTTTTTAATATGGGTGTTTTTTAAATTATCTTAATTCAGCACCAAGTTCTTTTTCAAAACTTTGCTGCAACTTATTCATAATTTTATCAATTTGCTTTTCTGTAAGTGTTTTATTATTGTCTAATAATGTAAAACTAACTGCGTATGATTTTTTTCCTTCAGGAAGATTTTTACCTTCATAAACATCAAAAAGATTTACTTCTTTAAGAAGTTTCTTTTCTTGTTTAAATGCTAAATCATAAATTTCTTTATAGGTAACAGAGTTGTTTAATAATAAAGCAAAATCTCTTCGTACCGGCTGAAATTTAGGAATATCTTGTAATATAATTTTTTTAGCTTTTAGGTTTTCAATAATCTGAGACCAATTAAAATCAGCATATAAAACAGATTGTGAAACCCCAAATGATTTAGCTGTTTTAGGGTTTACAACTCCAAATTCTACTAAAACATTTTTACCTTGTGTCAATTTAATTCCTTCAGAAAAAATAGAAGATGTAGCAGGTTCTGTTTGTAGTTTGTTAATTCCGATACGTTGGAAAATACGTTCTACAATAGCTTTTAAGAAAAAGAAATTACTAGGTTCACTAGCGTTAGTCCAACTTTCTGCATTTTGATTTCCTGTTACAAAAAGACTAAGGTGTTTCTTTTCAGTAATTGTACCTGTAATTCTGTGGTATGTTTTTCCGAATTCAAAAAACTTTAGATCAGCACTTTTACGGTTTATATTATAACTAATAGCTTCTAAACCAGAAAACAATAACGATTG
>CAZJGP010000109.1:0-32535 GCA_964545595.1 uncultured Flavobacteriaceae bacterium
CTTAAACCAATTGCAACTACAGGGTGTTCAAAATTTCTTAGCTTCTTAATTGCCTTGTTTGAATACCTTTCTTCTTTTAACGAAGCTCCAATTACTAATGTTTTTAATGCCATGTTTTTTAAGTAATAATTAAGTCTTTTCTTATAAAAATGTTAAAGTTTTCCCTTGTGTGAAATGCACAAGCATATATCACGTCTATTAGTATAAGTTAGATTAGTAAATAGTTTGTTTAGTTAGTTTGGCTTTTTTTGAGGGTTTGTATATTAAGTTAGTTTTGGTAAACTCAAAAAAGTCATGAAAAAGTCGCAATGTAATAACATTGCGGCTTTTCATTTTTATATTGTTTTACCATTTAATTACGGCACTTGCCCAAGTAAACCCACTACCAAAAGCAGCTAAAACCACGTTATCTCCTTCTTTTATTTTTCCTTCTTCCCATGCTTCTGTTAATGCTATCGGAATAGACGCTGCTGTTGTGTTTCCGTATTTTTGAATGTTATTAAATACTTGGTCATCATTCAATTTAAATTTCTTCTGAATAAATTGACTTATTCTAAGGTTTGCTTGATGTGGTATTAACATATCAATATTATTAGGAGTCATGTTATTTTTAGCTAAGCCTTCCATAATAACTTCTGAAAAACGAGTTACTGCATTTTTAAACACAAATTGACCATTCATGTACGGGTAATAGGTAATATCTTCTTCCTTCGATGTAGCACTTTCTTCTATAATTTGAGGAACCCAATGTCCTGTACTTGGACCAATCATTGCTAATTCTTCAGCATGCACTCCTTCACTATGCATGTGTGTAGACAAAATACTTTGTGCTTCATTTTCACTACGGGTTACAACTGCTGCTCCTGCACCATCTCCAAAAATTACCGAAACTGAACGACCACGAGTTGTCATGTCTAAACCTCCACTATGGTTTTCACTACCAATTACTAGTACGTTTTTATACATTCCTGTTTTTATATATTGGTCTGCTATAGATAATGCATACACAAAACCACTACATTGGTTACGAACATCAATTGCTGGTACTGTTGGTAAACCTAACAAGTCTTGTACTTGTACTCCACAACCAGGAAAGTAATAATCCGGACTTAAAGTAGCAAACACTATTAACTCAACTTCATCTTTATCAATTTTAGCTCTTTCTATAGCAATTTTGGCTGCTTTTACGCCCATTACTGCTGTAGAATTTCCGTCACCTTTTTTTATATGACGTCTTTCTTTAATACCTGTACGTTCTTGAATCCAAGCATCGTTAGTATCCATTAATTTAGAAAGGTCATCATTTGTCACAATATTTTCAGGAACATACTTTCCTAAACCGGCAATTTTTGAACTAAACATAGTTTTGAATTAAATTATAATAGTAACAAATTTATAACTTAAAAGGAGCTTTCTCCTATTACACTATATCATTTTAACAAAGAAGCTTGTTTTTAACAAAAGAAAACATAAAACACTCTTACTAAAATACCCTCATGTATCATATATTAGGATTGCGTGTAATATTCTTTTAAAACATAAGTTTTAATGTATATTTACGTTACTTCATTTAGAAAACAATTATTATGAAAAAACTGGCTTTATTTGCCTTGACAGCTCTATCTATTATAGCTTGTAAAAAAGAAGACACTGGATATTCAATCACAGGAAACCTTACTGGTTTTGAAAACAACGAAACTGTATATTTTAATAAAATAAGTGATTCTAACCGTTCTATTGTTATTGACTCTACAAGCCTTAATAATGGAAAATTCAATATCAAATTACCTGATGTTGAAAGTAGAGATTTTAACTTTATAACTTTTAGTAAAACTAATGGTAATATTTTAGTTATGGCTGAAAACACAGCTATTACTATTACTGCTAACAAGAATGATTTGCGTAAAGCAGTTATAGAAGGTGGTAATGAAAATGTTATTTTTTCAGAATACCTTAAGAGTATAGGTGAACAAACTTTAGTTGAAAACGAGATTAATTCAAAAAGTAAAGCAGCTGCTCAAGCAGGAGATTATAGTTTATTAAAAACTATAAAAATAAAATCGGACTCTTTAAAAAGCGTAAAAAAAGAAATGCGCATGAAAATGATTACTGATAATCCTAATTCATTAGTGAGTGCCATGGCAATATCTGATTTATTAAGTTTTAAACTTATAAAACCAAGCGAAGCAAAAGCTTTGTATGCTAAAATGGACAAAGACCTACAACAGTCTCGTATTGGTTTAAACTTAAATAAAACATTAGCTAACTCTGTAGAACAAACTTCTGCCATAGGAGACAAAGTAGCTAATTTTAGTGCTCCTATGCCTAACGGCGAAGTATTAAGCCTTAATGATGCTTTAGGTAAAAAAATTACTATTCTAGATTTTTGGGCTTCATGGTGTAGACCTTGTCGTATAGAAAACCCTAATGTAGTTAAGGTATACAATAAATATAAAGACCAAGGTTTAGAAATTATTGGAATATCTTTAGATAAAAGCGAAAGCAAATGGAAAGCTGCTATCGAAAAAGATGGTTTAACCTGGAAACATATGTCTAACCTAAAGTCATGGCAAGAACCAATAGCTAGAAGTTTTGGTGTTCGTTCAATTCCTGCTACATTTATTTTAGATGAAAATGGAGTTATAATAGCCAAAGATTTAAGAGGTGCAGCTCTAGAAAATAAAATTAAACAATTACTTTCTGGTTCTTAAAACCTTAAATATTCTAAACAAAAAAGCAGCCTATTTGGCTGCTTTTTTTATTTATTAAAGTATTACTCTATATTTTACCTGTCTTATGTAAAAAATAAAGTAATACAATTGGTATAGCTAATAAAATAACCATTAACATATTTGTTTCTATTAAACTAGGAACTAATAATAATGTTATAATATACCCCCCAACAGCACCACCAAAATGAGCATCATGACCTATATTTCCATGCTGTTTTTTCATCCCATAAATGGAATACAATAAATACCCTATACCAAATACAAATGACGGAATTGGAATTGGTATAAAAAACAAATACAAACTCATATCAGGGTATAATAAAATAGACGAATATAAAATACCAGAAACAGCACCACTTGCACCTATAGCACTATAATATGGTTCATTTTTATGGAAATAAAATGACAATACGTTTCCTAATAACAAACTCGCTATATAAATTAAAAGAAAATTAATTCCTCCTAAACTATTAACAACAATAGGCGCAAATATGTATAGCGTATACATGTTAAAAAACAAATGCATATAATCTGCATGCAAGAATCCAGAAGTAAACATGCGTATTTTTTCGCCATTTTTAATACTTAAAATATTGAACTTGTACTTCTCGAAAATTTCTGGCTTACTAAAACCTGCCATAGAAAATAACACATTGGCTATTATAACTATTAGTATTACAGTATTTATATTCTGCATAAATCAAATTATTTATTATCAAATATAGGTATATCTTTGCTTGAAATTATTTTACAATGCAATCACTTATTTTTTGGCTTGTTTATCCTTTTTTATGGGCTATATCTAAACTTCCGTGGAAACTATTCTATTTGTTTTCCGATGTAGTTTGCCTCTTATTATATAGAGTTATTGGGTATAGAAAAAAAGTAGTAACCGATAATTTAACGCATGCTTTCCCTGAAAAATCTAAAAAAGAAATCTTAAAAATTCGAGACGATTTTTACTCTCATATGTGCGATATGTTTTTAGAGATGATAAAATCTATGACCATATCAAATGAAGAACTACAAAAGCGTTATAAGTTCGTAAACAAAGGAGATTATCAAAAAATAGAAGATGCTAATAAAAGTTTTATGCTTTTAATTGGTCATCACGGAAATTTTGAATGGTCAACTTCATTTGAATTAATTACCAAATACACAGGTGTTGGTGTTTACAAAACTATAAAAAACAAAAAATTTGATGAGCTTATAAAAGGTATACGTGGTCGTCTTGGTGCCGAAGTTATTCCGAATAAGCAAATATCAAGGCATGCTATCTTAAAAGAAGGTAACCCTGAAACAAAAAATAAGCGTGTTTACGGAATACTATCAGACCAAACACCTAAGCGCTCTAAAAACAATCATTACTTAAATTTTATGGGTCGTGATATTCCTGTTTTTGTTGGCGCTGAAGCTTTAGCTAAAAAACTAGATCTTAATTTAGCTTTCCTTAAAGTAAAAAAAGTAAAACGTGGTTTTTATGAGGTAGAAATTGTTCTTATTTCAGAAGACTTAAAGTCTGTACCTAATTACGAGGCTACTGAAATTTACATGAAAATGTTAGAAGAACAAATACGTGAACAACCAGAATGTTATTTATGGACACACAAAAGATGGAAACATGCACGTGTTAATTAAATAAACAGTAAAAAAGAGAGGGCAATAATTTTAAAATTATTGCCCTCTCTTTTTAGAAATAGATTTACAGTTTAAACTCCTGCTATCTCTTTTATTTCATTAATAGTTCTTGTTGCTAAATCATCTGCTTCTTGCTGTGATTTTGCCTCGGTATAAATTCTAATAATTGGCTCAGTGTTACTTTTACGTAAGTGGAACCAGTTGTTTTCTAGATCTACTTTTACACCATCGGTAGTAGTAACATTTTCATTAGCATATTTTGTAGCCATAGCTTTTAAAATACCATCAACATCTAATTCTGGTGTTAAGGTAATTTTATTTTTACTCATAAAGTAAGCTGGATAACTAGCGCGTAGGGCACTAATTGAGATATTTTTTTCTGCTAAATGTGTTAAAAATAATGCTATACCAACTAAAGAATCTCTCCCGTAGTGCGATGATGGATAAATAATACCTCCATTACCCTCGCCACCAATTACAGCATTTTTAGCCTTCATTGTAGTAACTACATTTACCTCTCCAACATTTGCTGCAGTATACTCACCACCATGTTGTACGGTAACATCGCGCAGAGCTCTACTCGATGATAAATTTGAAACTGTATTCCCTTTAGTCTTACCCAAAACAAAATCAGCACAAGCAACTAATGTATATTCTTCTCCAAACATCTCTCCGTCTTCACACATAAATGCCAAGCGATCAACATCAGGATCTACTGTTAATCCTAAATCTGCCTTTTCTTTTACAACCAAAGCTGCTAAATCCCCTAAATGTTCTTTTAACGGCTCAGGGTTGTGTGGAAAATGGCCTGTTGGATCACAATATAATTCTACAACCTCTACACCCATTGCTTTTAATAGTTTAGGCACAGCAATACCTCCAGTTGAATTTACGGCATCAACAACAACTTTAAACTTAACCTCTTTTACTTTATTAGCATCTACTAATTCTAAATCTAAAACAGATTGTATATGCTTATCTATATAAGTAGTATCTGTTGTAATAGTTCCTAGATCATCAACTTCACTAAAAGTGTAAGCATCACTTTCTGCAATAGCTAAAATATCAGCTCCATTTTTAGCATTTAAAAACTCTCCTTTATTATTTAATAATTTAAGAGCGTTCCATTGCTTAGGGTTATGACTCGCTGTTAATATAATACCGCCATCCGCTTTTTCTAACGGAACTGCAATTTCAACAGTAGGCGTTGTAGATAAATCTAAATCAACAACATCAATACCTAATCCTATTAAACTATTCATTACTAATTGCTGAATCATACTACCCGACAAACGAGCATCACGACCAACGACCACTTTTGGTGCTTTTTTTCCCGAATCATTTTTAATCCATGTTCCGTAAGCCGATGCAAACTTAACAGCATCAACTGGTGTTAAATTATCGCCGACAACACCACCAATAGTACCACGAATTCCTGAAATTGATTTTATTAATGTCATTTTTTTAGTGAATTTTTATAACAAATATAAGCTATCAATATTTGTGAACACAAAACAAATAACAGCTATAATTACATGTTATCGAACATCAAATACAATAGTCTTTAATACAAAAAGCATCAGCACAAACATCTATAGTTTTTCATAATGCTAAAAATTGGTAAACAACTAAAAATGTATTACTTTTGCACCCAATTTTATTGCGTACAAAAAATAGCCAGAATGAATATTTCTAAAAAGCAGATAGATGATTTAAATGCAGTATTAACTGTAAACATCGAAAAGAAGGATTATAGCGACCGCGTGGAAAAAATCCTAAAAGATTACCGTAAAAATGCAAACATCCCTGGTTTTAGAAAAGGGCATGTTCCTATGGGAATGGTTGTTAAGCAGTACGGACAAGCTGTTTTAGTTGAAGAAATCAACAAAATTATACAAGAATCTTTAAACGGATACTTAACAGAAGAAAAGTTAGATGTACTTGGTAACCCACTTCCTGTTGAAAACGAAAACTTTAGCTGGGATTCTGATGATTTCGAATTTGACTTTGAATTAGGTTTAGCTCCTCAGTTTGATGTAAAACTTCAAGGTGACGATGCTGTAAAAGCATATAAGATTTCTGCTACTGAAGAGATGATCGATAACCAAATTACATCTATTCAAAAACAATACGGAAAATTAGCTCCTGTAGATGCAGTTGCTGAAGGAAACGTAGTAGCTGGTTTATTTGAAAACGAAACTGCCAGCATTAGCAAGCAATCTTCTGTTGAATTAACTAACATACAAGAAAATAGCCGAAAATTATTTATTGGTGCTAAAGTTGGAGATGTTATTACAATTAACACTAAAGAGTTATTTAACAACAACCAATTATTAGTTAGCCAAGTTGGTGTTACTGATGATATTAAAGATACTATCGATGTTGATGTTACTTTTACAGTTTCAGAAGTAAACGAGCGTATTTTAGCTGAATTAGATCAAGAATTATTTGATAAACTTTTCGGAGAAGGTAACGTATCTTCTGTAGAAGAGGTTAAAGAAAAAATTAAAGAAGATGCTGAAAAGCAATTCGAACAACAAGCTGACCAACAGTTATTAAACGTAATTACTGAAAGCGTAATTGAAAACACTAAGTTTGATTTACCTGAAGTATTCTTAAAAAAATGGTTACGTGTTGCTGGTGAAAAGCCATTAACGGAAGAAGAAGCTAACGCTGAATACGAAAAGAGTGAAAAAGGTTTACGTTTCCAATTAATTGAAGGAAAAATCATTACTGATAATAAACTTCAAATTACTTATGACGAAATCAAAGAAAACGCTAAAGAGTTAATTAAAGCTCAAATGGCTCAATTTGGTCAAGCAAACCCAACTGATAAAGAAGTTGACGAAATTGTTGAACGTGTACTAAGTAACCAAGAAGAGGTTAAACGTATGTCAGAGCAAATGATGAGTCAAAAATTATTAGGTTTCTACAAAGAAAACGCTAAACTAGAAGAAAAAGCGGTTACTTTTGATGAGTTCGTAGCTGAAGCTTACAAGAACTAGTAGGTAACTTCTATTTCATACAATTTATACCTATATTTAAGGCGTGTAACTATTAGTTACACGCCTTTTTTAAACTAAAAAACCAACTCTTTATATGGATTACGGAAAAGAATTTGAAAAATACGCTACTAAACACCACGGAATCAACAGTAACTACTACGATAAAATGGTACATGCAATGACTCCTGTTGGCATGACTCCTAATATTATCGAAGAGCGCCAAATGAACGCTGTTGCTATGGATGTGTTTTCTCGTTTAATGATGGACCGTATTATATTTATGGGTACAGGTGTTCATGATCAAATGGCCAATATTATTCAAGCTCAACTTTTATTTTTAGAAAGTACCGATGCTAAAAAAGATATTCAAATTTACATTAACTCTCCAGGAGGAAGTGTTTATGCTGGTTTAGGTATTTATGATACTATGCAGTTTATAAAGCCTGATGTTGCTACTATTTGTACTGGTATGGCTGCCTCTATGGGAGCAGTGCTTCTATGCGCTGGAGCGGAAGGAAAACGTTCTGCATTACCACACAGTAGAGTTATGATACACCAACCTTCAGGAGGTTTTCAAGGGGTAACAACTGATATGGAAATTAACTTAAAAGAAATTTTAAAGTTAAAAGATGAATTATACCATATTATATCTTCTCACTCTGGTCAAACTTTTGACAAAGTATTTAAAGATAGTGAACGTGATTACTGGATGAAAGCTGACGAAGCTAAAGAATACGGTATGATTGACGAAGTATTAAAACGTTCATAAATTAAGTAAAACATTAGACCAGTATACACTATAACACAGGTCTAATATTTACAAAAAATAAATAAATGAGTTTACTTTATTTAAAGTAATCTTAAAAAGATTGAATATGGCGAAAGAAGAATTAGAGTGTTCTTTTTGCGGGAGAAAAAAACCCGAAACCAGTTTATTAATTGCTGGATTAGACGCTCACATTTGCGACCGATGTATTGAACAAGCTTATGGCATTGTTGCTGAAGAAGCTAGCGGAGACGGTACAGACGAATTAAACAAAGACTTAGAATTAAGCAAACCAAGAGCAATAAAAGAGTTTTTGGACACTTATATTATAGGACAAGATTTTTCTAAAAAGGTAATATCTGTGGCAGTTTATAACCACTACAAAAGACTTTTACAAGAAAAAACAGATGATGATATTGAAATTCAAAAAAGTAATATCATTTTAGTTGGGCAAACAGGAACAGGTAAAACACTTATTGCCAAAACTATTGCTAAAATGCTTAATGTACCTTTAGCAATTGTAGATGCTACTGTACTAACAGAAGCTGGTTATGTTGGTGAAGATGTAGAAACTATACTTACTAAACTATTAGCTGCTGCCGATTATAATCTTGAAAAAGCAGAACGCGGTATTGTATTTATTGATGAAATAGATAAAATTGCTCGTAAAGGTGACAACCCAAGTATTACCCGAGATGTTTCTGGTGAAGGAGTACAACAAGCTTTATTAAAATTATTAGAAGGAACAGTAGTTAACGTGCCACCAAAAGGAGGTCGTAAACACCCTGATCAAAAATTTATAGAAGTTAATACTGAAAATATATTATTTATTGCTGGTGGAGCCTTTGATGGTATTGAACGTGATATTCAAAAACGTTTAAATATGCAAGCTGTTGGTTTTAGTGCTTCTATTAAAGAAGAAGTAATTGAAAAAGATAACTTATTACAATACATTATTCCAAAAGACTTAAAAGACTTTGGTTTAATTCCTGAAATTATAGGGCGTTTACCTGTATTAAGTTATATGAATCCATTAGACTCTAAAACACTTAGAGCTATTTTAACAGAGCCTAAAAATGCTATTATAAAACAATACATTAAGCTTTTTGAAATGGACGACATTAAGTTTTCTATTACAGATGATGCTCTTAACTATATTGTAGAAAAAGCAAATGAATACAAACTAGGTGCTCGTGGATTACGTTCGCTATGCGAAGCTATCCTTACGGATGCCATGTACGAATTACCAGATAGCGATAATAAAGAGTTTGAGGTAACTAAAGAATATGCTGAGCAGAAGCTTAACAAGTCAAGATTAAAAGCTATATCTTAACTATAGTACTCCGTATTAAAACAAAAAGCCGATAATTAAAAATTATCGGCTTTTTTGGCTAAAAAAATAATTACAAATACAGTATACCTCTAACAAAAAAAAGGCTTTCAATACAGAAAGCCTTTTTTTGTTTTTATAATATATAAACTAGTTTACAATAGTATAACTTGATTTAATTTTTCTATTATCGTACTCCTCTTTAGTATAGGAATTTGTTATTTTAGTTAAGTATGCATACGTACTTTTTCCATTATTAGCTTTATTAGTTAAATGCTTTGCTTTTTGATTAGGATACTCTCTAACCGTTTTAACAAACTTCTTGTCTGAAGAAAAAGAAGATGCCACATTTTGCCCAAATGCAAACATTCCTAAGTTTAAAAATACTAATAATAATAAATTTTTCATAATACAATTTTATTGTAACTGATTAACTAAATCCTTCACAAGGATATAAAAATCAACACATTACAAAGTTTAATTAATTATGCCCCCACATAATTTTTTAACAAATATATACTCAAGAAACAGAAATGTAATATTTTCTGACATGTTTTAGATAAAAAACTAACAATAACGTTTAAGTACTTGTTTTAACGTCAATACATAGAGAAACCTAAGTAGTAACACTTAATAATCCGGTTAACGAATACTTAATAATTCGTTAATATACTGACGATTATTAGATAACCTAGGTATTTTGTGCTGTCCACCTAACTTATCCTTAGATTTTAACCAATCATAGAATAAATTCTTTCTTGCTTCATGTAAAACAATTGGAGTTAATGTTATATCATTTTTTCTTTTAGCTTCATAATCACTATTTAAGTTTTGTAGTTCCATATCTAATATTTCGCCAAAAAGCTTAACATTAGTAGGTTTTATTTTAAACTCTACAACCCATTCGTGTGCTCCCTTTTTATTCCCTTCCATAAAAATTGGAGCAACACTATAATCAATAATTTCAGCATTGGTTTGCAAACAAGCTCTTTTCATTCCTTCCTCTGCATTTTCAATAATTAGCTCTTCACCAAAAACATTGATGTGATGTTTTGTTCTCCCTGTTATTTTAATTCGGTATGGACTAAGATTAGTAAACCTAATAGTATCTCCTATTTTATATCTCCACAAACCTGCATTAGTGGTTATTACAATAGCATAATTTTTATTAAGTTCAACTTCTGATAAAGGAATTATTTTTTGAGTTTCATTATAGTAAGTAGACATATCAATAAATTCATAAAAAATACCATAATCTAACATTAACAATAACTCATCGCTATTATTTTGATCTTGTAAACCAATAAAACCTTCTGAAGCGTTATAAATTTCGTAATACCTACAAGCACTAGGTAATATTTTATTGTATTGTTCTTTATATGGCGTAAAGCTCACTCCTCCATGAAAATACACTTCTAAATTTTGCCATACTTGCTCTAAGTTGTCAATCCTTTTTGTTTTTAAAACTTCATTCAACAATACTAACATCCAAGAAGGAACACCTGCCAAGCTTGTAACATTTTCATTTATTGTTTCATTTACAATAGCTTGTAGCTTCGATTCCCACTCTCCCATTAATGATATTTCGCTAGATGGTGTAGAGCTCATTTCGGCCCAAAAAGGAAGATTGTCTATAATAATAGCCGATAAATCACCAAAAAAAGTTCCATGTTCTTGGTATAGTTGTTTGCTTCCGCCTAAGCGTAAGCTTTTACCAGTAAACATTTTAGAATCTGGATTGTTATTTAAGTAAACACACAGTAAATCTTTAGTTGCTGCATAATGGCAATCTTCTAACGACTCATGACTAACAGGAATAAATTTACTTTTAGCATTTGTTGTTCCGCTTGATTTTGCAAACCATTTAATATCTGTTGGCCAAAATATATTTTTTTCACCATGGCGACTCCTTGTTATTAAAGGCTCCATTTCTTCGTAATTACATACAGGAACTCTGTTTACAAAATCATTATAGGTCTTTATACTTTCAAACTCGTATTGTTTACCAAATTCTGTTTTTTGTGCACTTTTAATTAAGTTCATAAGTAACTCCTGTTGCACTTCATTAGGGTATTTCAAAAACAATTCCATATGATGGATTCGTTTTTTCAAAAACCAGCTAGCTACTGAATTTACTAAAGGTATTGGCATTTTTAATATGTATATTTACAACTTTAAGTTTCTTTCTTTTAAAGAATTTCTAAAATAATAAAAATCATTTAAGAAAATAGTATTTTTTATGACTTACGAAGGTGTATTAACAAAAATGCAAACAGAAAACACTAATCCTATTAACTATTACTTGGTGTTTAAGTCTCATTTTATACATATGAACCAGTTACTTGATAAAGAAATTAGTATTACTTTTTTAGGCTATGAATGTTTAGCTTGTGGTCAAGAAAAAAAAATATTTAGACAAGGTTTTTGTTATGATGATTTTTACAAACAACCAAATGCAGGTGATTGGATTATGCGACCTGAATTAAGTAAGGCTCATTTAGATATAGAAGATCGAGATTTAGAGTATGAAAAGAAAGTACAACTACAACCCCACATTGTCTATTTAGCCAACTCAAGTAATGTAAAGGTTGGTGTTACTAGAAAAACACAAGTACCTACTAGATGGATTGATCAAGGTGCTCATGAAGCTATTGAGTTTGTTGAAGTTCCTAATAGGTATTTAGCTGGTATTACCGAAGTAGCTTTAAAAGAACACATAGCTGATAAAACAAATTGGCGAAAAATGTTAACCAATACGGTTGCAGATGAAGACCTTAAAAGTGTAAAAGAAAAACTAAAAGCTTTCATTCCTGAAGAAGTAAAAGAACATTTTGTTGAAAACAACGAAGAAACACAAATCAACTTCCCTGTTTTACAATACCCTGAAAAAGTGAAATCTTTAAATTTAGATAAAACTCCTTTTTTTACAGGAAAGGTTAAAGGTATTAAGGGACAATATTTAATTTTTGAAGACAATAAAGTCTTTAAAGTTATTAATTGGGAAGGTAATAAGGTTTCTATTAAAATTGACTAAAAAAATTAGTTGTGAAAAAAATTGAACCTTCTAATTTCTTCAATTATTATAAAGATTGTTATGAAATAGATAACAAAGCGTTTAGCCTTGATAACATTTTTGCTACAAAATATCCGTATAAATGGTTTGTAGAAAAGAAAGAAGAATTACTGGATGAACAAGTTCCTTTAATTCCTTATTTCAACAAAAAGAATTCAGAAATTGAAAAGGATCTTGAGCTATTTGCTCTCGATAAAGAGTTTTTATATGGGGCTTTTTTTATTCTTGGAAAAAACACCAATAATCCTAAAATAAAAGACAAACGCTTTTGTGCTCCTTTGGTTCTTTTTCCTGCTAAATTATCTAACAATGAAGGTGATTATTTTTTAAGAATTGATCATGAAAATATTATCATAAATAGGCAAGCTCTCAACAGGCTCGAGTTTAAGAATTCAGCAATGTCCAAAGAAGAGTTTACTAATATTTGTATTGATTGTTTTTTATCTTCTAAATCCATTGGATTTAGGTTAAAAAAAATATTTGACGAAAATTTTTCAAATATTGATACAACCGAATTATCATTATTTCCTAATGTTTGGCCACAAACTGAAATCAAAAAGTATTTTAATTCAACTGATCTAAAAAACAACTTTTATAAAATAATACCAGCCGCAGGAACTGTATTATTAGACAAAACAAATTCGTCTCAAAAGGTTTTAACGGATTTAAGTTTTATTGCTGAAGAAAATATTTTTACAGAATCTTTAAATCAATTAATTTTAAAAAAAGGGTTTCTCTACAAAAGACAACCAAGTCATTTAAAATCATCTTTAAATAAAGAACAGTATAAGGCTTTACAAAACGGAAGTAGTTATACAAATTCAGTAATTATTGGGCCTCCTGGCACAGGAAAAACACATACTATAAGTGCTATTGTTGCTGATTATATGTTAAAAAAAAAGTCTGTTTTAGTAGTTTCAAAAACTAAAACAGCCGTCGAAGTTTTAAGAAATACTCTAGACAAACAATTTAGGTTAAACAATTTTATTGTTCAAACTAGCGGAAGAGATTATAAACGTAGTTTAATAAAAAAGGTAAAAAAGCTTCTTAGCGGAATTGTTAATAATTCAAGTCCTTATTATGCAAATATTGATTTAGATTCCTCGTATGAATTGTTGGAAGAATCGGAAAATAGTTTTCTTGAAATTATAGAAAAAGAGTTGAAACTAAATGAACTTGATTTTAAGAAAGAAAAAAGTATTCTAGAAAAGCTTAAGCTTTTATATTATGAATATGGTTATAATTTAGATGAAACACTTTGGGAACACTTTTTTAATATTGATAAACATTTAAATAAATTAAACACTGATCTTAAACTACATTTAATTAATGAAATTGATTCCAATACAAAAAAGAAAGCATTCGAAAATCGCGAAGATTTATCTGCATATTATGATGCCTTAAAAAGTGATAGTTTTTCTGAGTACAAACAACGAATTGGAAATATTAACCATGAAAACTTATTACAAACTTTTCCTATTTGGCTTGCTCATTTACCTGAGCTTAATAGCGTATTACCTTTAAACAAGGAGTTATTTGATGTGGTTATTATTGATGAGGCAACACAATGCGATATAGCATCTGCCCTACCTGCAATTTATAGAGCAAAAAAAGTTATCGTTGCAGGAGATCCAAATCAATTAAAACACTATTCTTTTGTATCTAAAAAACAACAAGATGAATTTCTAAATACGTATAATTTACCAAATTCAGATTTTTTTGATTATCGAAATCAAAGTATCCTTGATTTATATATAAGTAAAGTTCAAAAACAAGATCAGGTTACTTTTTTAAGAGAACATTACAGGTCAACTCCTTCATTAATTGATTTTAGCAATAAACAGTTTTATGAAAATCAATTAGAAATTTTAAAATCTACTCCAGAATATACAAGTTCTTCTCAAATAGAAATAAAGTATGTAAACGGTAAAAGAGAATCCAATGGTATAAATGTAATTGAAGCCGATACTTTAATAAACAAGTTAGATGGTCTTATACTAAAATATGAATTGGACAGTAACCCTCCCTCTATAGGTATCATTTCTTTATTTAGTGATCAAGTAAATTATATCAATTCTATAATTAAGAAAAAATATACGCTCGATATTATAAAGAAATTTCACTTATTTTGTGGAACGGCATTTCACTTTCAAGGTTCCGAACGCGAAATTATTTTGCTATCATTATGCGTAAGTCCTGATTCTCATCATTCAGCATTTATACATGCTAATAAACCTGAAGTGTTAAATGTTGCTATAACAAGAGCTAAATCAAAACAATACGTTTTTTCTTCAATTTCAAAGGAAGATTTTAACAAAGAGTCTTTATTAAGTCAGTACTTGTTTTTTATAGAAAGTTTTAATTATAGTGAAGAAATTAATCCTGAACAAGATCAATTTCAAAAAGAAGTTATTGAAGAACTAAATATAAATAATATCTTAAATATAATATCGGGATACCCTGTTGCTGGGAATAATTTAGATTTATTGATAATAGAAAATTCTAAAAATTATTTTATTGATTTAATAGGATACCCTGGAGATTTCACTAAAGCCTTTGAACTAGAACGCTATAAAACTCTTTCTAGAATTGGTATTAAATGTTTACCTATTCATTATTCATTTTGGAGAAAAAATCGTAAAAAAGCGATTACTCAAATATTAACTTTTATTAAAAAATAATTCTTACAAATCCTACAAAAAAGGTATACTCATAAAAACTGAAAACGTTATCACTTATTTATTAAGTCTAAAATTTCGCATGTTAAACAAAAAATCAAACAGATGATCGAAAAAACATCAACTAAACTCTTTTAAATACACTAAAAACACAAAACAAATTACTTTTATAAGATTTTATTCTATTTTTAACAAAAATAATGTTTTTTTAACAATTTCAAAATATTAAGAAATAGATCTATTAATACATTTAATGTAACTAACTAAATGTATTAATTATGAAACATCTTTACTTTTTTATTTTACTACTAAGCTTTTGCAGCATTTATAATGTATTTGCTACAGAATATTACATTGATCCTAATAATGGAAATGATAGCAATTCAGGCTTATCAAGCACAAATGCTTTCAGGTCATTATCTAAAATTGAAAGTTTAAATTACCAACCAGGTGATACTGTTTATTTTTTAGAGGGCATATACCGAAGGCCAGGCCGAATTCTATTAACTATTAATAGTTCTGGTACTGAAGAAAATTATATTACGTTTACCAATTTCGAAAACCAAACTCCTATTCTTGAATTTGATAGTTGGACTGGTATTGATATTATTGGAGGGAGTTCTTATTTAAAATTTGATGGCTTACATATAAAAGGAGCTCGTAGTACAATTAATTTAGAAGAAGCTCTTAATCAAGGAGACAGTTGTCAATCTGAGTTTTCAGGTGGTGCTGAGGGTTTATATAATGGTACTGGTATTTTAGCTGTAGGTAATAATTTAAGATGGAGTAACCCTGCTACCGAAAGTATACCTCATCACATAACCGTAACAAATTGTCAAATATATAACTGTACAAGTTCTGAATTAGCCTTTCAACAAGCTGATTATGTTACCATAACAAATAACGAAATTTACAACAATTGTTGGTACACTATTTATGGTACTAGCGGAATTAACTTATATCAATTTATAAATACCGATGGTACAACTGATATTCATAATAATATTACCAATAACTTAATGTATGGTAATCAAATGTTAGTTCCTCAGGTTCCTTTTTGTACTTTTTTAGATGGTAACGCTTTAATTGTTGACGATTTTAACCACACTCAAACATCTAATTATTTAAATATAAACAATCGATTTGATCCTTATTCTGCAAAAACAGTTATTGCAAATAACGTATCCGTAGAAAATGGCGGTAGTGGTTTACATTTCTTTTTAAGTGCAAATTGCCATATAATAAATAATACGGTTGTTAAAAACAATATTTTCAAAAGTGAATCTCAAGTACATAGCCTATCTGACAATACTAATTTAGACTATTCTCATAACTACCATAACGGACCTACTACTTTATTTAGAATAGCAAACGCTTGCGATACTTGTCTTACCGAATCTGATATTGAATTCTCAAACATTAATATTAATTCTTCTCAACCTTATATTACTAATTTTACTGAAATTTTCACAGATGATGGTATTAACTTAACTGAAATTAATGATGACTTTTTAGGAAATATTAGACCTAATGGTACTTCATTTGATATTGGTACTTATGAACTTTTCGAAGAAGACCAATGTATTCCATCTATTTGGTATGCCGATACGGATAATGATGGTTTTGGAGATGAAAATGATTTTATTTCTGCTTGTGATCAACCAGTAGGATATGTAGATAATGATAGTGACTTATGTATTAATGATGCCAATAAACAAGCTCCTGGTACTTGTGGGTGTGGTATTGAAAAAGATACTTGTAACGAAGAAGAAGAGGATAATGATGTTACCCCACCTACCTCAACTGAAAATTTATGTGATTCAGCAGAGTATGATAATAATACTATTTATGCTGAAGCAGGAACAGTTGTTATATTTGAAGGAAGTATTTTTGAAAACAAATGGTATACACAGGGTTTATTACCAACTAGTGGTGGCCCTTGGAAAATGATTGGTTTTTGTGATGCAGAACCTTCAAATTGTTCTTCTATAGAGTTATGGTCTGCATCTTCTATATATGCGCAAGCTGGAACTCAGGTAATTTTTAATCAAAAAATTTATGAAAACAGTTATTACATAACTGCTGCTGAACCAGATGAAAGTGATGCTTGGGAACTAATTGGTTTTTGTGAACTTAGCAATAATAATACAAGTGCTAAATCATTAAATACTAATGACACCTCATCATTTTTAGTAACTATATATACTTTAGTAGGTAGCGTACAAACACAATATACTGCCAACAATAATAACAATGATGTTAGTCATTTAAATTTACCTTCAGGAAGGTATATTATACAAAGTGTAAATACTAAAAATGGAGAATCTAATGTAGATAAAGTAATAATGCCTTAATACTACATTACTTATACATAATTCATAAAAGCAACCTATAACCGGGTTGCTTTTTTATTTGTTTTAAACGTAATTATAGTATATTCATAGTAATGAATTACCTAGCACACATTTATCTTTCTAACAATCAGCCCGAATTACAAATTGGTAATTTTATTGCTGATTCTGTTAAAGGAAACAATTACACTAATTACTCTGAAATTGTTCAAAAAGGGATTTTACTACATCGTAAAATCGATAGTTTTACCGACAGTCATCAAATAATTAAAGATTGTAAACGAAAATTCAGTGCCTACGGCCATTACGCTGGAGTAATAACTGATATTATTTTTGATCACTTTTTAGCTAAAAACTGGTCTAATTATCACCGCACACCTTTAGATAAATTCACTAATGATTTTTACAATTTATTAGAACAAAACTTAGACACATTACCTTTTAGAATACAACAGTTTTTCCCGGTAATGAAAAAATATAACTGGTTATTAAAGTATAAAAGCATAGCAGGAATTAGTGACATATTATACCAAATGAATAACCGTACTCGTAATATTTCTAAAATGAATTATTCGGTTATTGAACTACGTGAACATTATGAATACTTAGAAACTCAGTTTACGTTGTTTTTTTCTGAGTTAGAAAATTTCGCTTTAAGCGAAATGGAATAAAAAACAGTATGAAAAAGAAAAAATCATTATCATATAGAGTTGCTTTTAACCAGAATTTTGAAGTACGAAACAATATTTTAACTTTTAAAACAAAAAAGTTTGACCTTATTGCTCCTTATATTTTAAGAATTTTTGTAATAGCTTTTTGGATAGCTGTCATCTATAATATATGTACCTTAAATTTTTTAATTGCAGATGAAGCTCCGTTATTAATTTCAATATTTTTAACACTTCTTTTTTTTATTTCTGGTCTATTTTTTACTTTTTTCAGTTTAATTTTTCGAACAGGCTCTAAACCAAAAGAATTCATAGATAAAAATACCGGTGTAATTAATCTTGCTAGTAATTACGAACAAAATTACACTTACAATCATATAAACGAATTACATATAAAAAGCTTTATCACTACTAAAACAATACCCAATCCAAGAGGTTATGCTTCTGTTAGATATAATGTAATATTTTACTCCATAAATTTAGTACTTAAAAATGAAGATCATATCCAAATATTTAATCACGAGGACAAAGATCTTGTTTTTTTTATTGCTAAAAAATTAAATGTTTTTTTTGAGAAACCTTTAACTATGAATTTTGAAGGATCTAAAAAAGAAGAAGACCTTTTAAAAAAAGAGAATGAAAACTACAATAAAAAGAAAAAAATAAATAAGAAAATTAAAACATCATTAATCTATTCTTCTGAATTATTAACTTCAACAAATCATATAAAAAAACTTAAAAAAATAGTAGTTACCAAATTATTGAGCATACTAAAAATAAATTTTCATTAAGTATAATAGATGAAACGTTAAGGTATTTTAATCTTTCTAGAGAACTTAATTCTATTAATATTAAGCGTGAAGTTTCGGACACTAATGATATAAATGTAAAAAGAGTAAATATTAAAACTAATTTTAGATTTGATTTATTTTTAACAATCCTTACGGTTCTATATTTAATTTCTAATCTTAATACCAAAAATGATTATTATTATTTAATACTTATGTTTATAATTTTCATTTTAACCTACAGAATCATTGTAGTCAAATTAGCAATTAGGAATTTCATGTGGAATATTGTATCAATATTAAATTCTGGAGAAAAACTAACTTAACTTCAATACAGTATCATCATAAAAAAAGCCTAAACTTTCGTTCAGGCTTTTTTAATATAAAATAATTCTTAATTACTTTACTTCTTCAAAGTCTACATCTTCTACATCATCAGTAGCTTCTGCTGATGCATCAGCTTGAGGCTCTCCTGTTGGAGCACCACCACCTTGCGCTTCTGCTTGTGCTTTGTACATTTCTTCACTTGCACCTTTCCAAGCTTCGTTAATTTTATCTAAAGCGGGAGTAATTACTGCTAAGTCTTTAGACTCATAAGCTTTCTTTAACTCTTCTAAAGCCTCTTCAACTGGCTTTTTGTTAGCATCAGAAATTTTATCTCCGTATTCTGATAATTGCTTTTCTGTTTGGAAAATCATTCCATCAGCTTCGTTCAATTTATCAGCTGTTTCTTTAGCCGCTTTATCAGCATCTGCATTTGCTTCTGCTTCTTGCTTCATTTTAGCAATTTCTTCTTCCGTTAAACCTGAAGATGCTTCAATACGAATATCTTGAGATTTACCAGTAGCTTTATCTGTTGCAGAAACTTTGATTATACCATTTGCATCAATATCAAAAGTTACTTCAATTTGAGGAACTCCTCTTTGTGCTGGTGGAATATCACTTAAGTGGAAACGACCGATAGTTTTGTTATCCGCAGCCATTGGACGCTCTCCTTGTAATACATGAATTTCAACACTTGGTTGGTTATCAGCAGCTGTAGAGAATACTTGTGACTTTTTCGTTGGAATAGTTGTATTAGCTTCAATAAGTTTCGTTAATACGTTACCCATTGTTTCAATACCTAATGAAAGTGGTGTTACATCTAAAAGTAATACATCTTTCACATCTCCCGTTAATACACCTCCTTGAATAGCTGCACCTACTGCAACAACCTCATCAGGGTTTACACCTTTACTTGGCGCTTTTCCAAAGAATTTCTCAACAGCTTCTTGTACTGCAGGAATACGAGTAGAACCTCCTACTAAGATAATCTCATCGATATCACTAGTTGATAATCCAGCTGATTTTAATGCAGTCTGGCAAGGCTCAATTGTTCTTTTTACTAAATCATCAATTAACTGATCAAATTTTGCTTTAGATAAGCTACGTACCAAGTGCTTTGGTCCTGCAGCAGTAGCAGTAATATATGGTAAGTTAATTTCTGTAGCAGCTGAAGAAGATAATTCAATCTTCGCTTTTTCAGCAGCTTCTTTTAAACGTTGTAAAGCCATTGGATCTTTACGTAAGTCCATGTTTTCTTCAGCTTCGAATTCAGCAGCTAACCAATCGATAATCTTCTGGTCAACATCATCTCCTCCTAAGTGAGTATCTCCGTCAGTAGCTAATACTTCAAAAACTCCATCTCCTAATTCAAGGATCGAAACATCATGAGTACCTCCACCAAAATCAAATACTACTATTTTTTGGTCTGAATCTTTTTTATCTAATCCGTAAGCTAATGCCGCAGCAGTTGGCTCATTGATAATACGCTCAACAGTTAAACCTGCAATTTCACCAGCTTCTTTTGTAGCCTGACGTTGTGCATCATTAAAATAAGCAGGAACTGTAATTACAGCTCTTGAAACATCCTGTCCTAAATAATCTTCAGCAGTTTTCTTCATTTTCTGAAGTGTCATAGCTGAAAGTTCTTGTGGAGTGTATAAACGACCATCAATATCAACACGTGGTGTATCGTTATCTCCTTTTACTACTTTATAAGCTGAACGCTCTGCTTCTTTAGAAGACTCAGAGAATTTGTTACCCATAAATCTTTTTACAGAAGCAATAGTTTTTGTTGGGTTAGTAACTGCCTGACGTTTTGCAGGGTCTCCAACTTTAATTTCTCCTCCTTCTACAAAAGCAATTACAGATGGTGTAGTTCTTTTACCTTCTGCATTTGGAATTACAACAGGCTCGTTACCTTCCATTACAGAGACACATGAGTTTGTAGTTCCTAAATCTATTCCAATAATCTTAGACATAAATTATGTATTTTTTATTAAACGTTTTTCAATTTTCAATACTAGCAAATAGTCAATCTTTGTGCCATGACTAATTTACTGACATCATGTCATTTTCTTTAAAGAGTTCTAATTATCACTCCTTATATTACCATTCTATTTAAAATGAAGTTTAAGCAACTATTAAAATCTGTTCAATTGTCATATTTATATTACCTCTTTAATTTTCTTTTTTATTTTTTTTAAATAAACACCTACAAACCTGTTATTTTTAAAGCTTTTAAGTGACAAACTTTAACTAGCTTTAATATTATTAAAAAATGTCTATGAGACTTTATATAATTCTTTTTGTTCTATTAATATCTAAATCTGTTTTAGCTCAAGAAAAAATAGAGCTAAAAGACAGTAAACATAAAATTGGTTTTAATATAGGTATCGGAAAAAATAACGGATTAGCATTTACCAATATTGATATTGATCGAGATTATGAAGTTTATTTATTTCAATTTGAATATCATCGTAATTTAATAGCTCGTAAATTATGGGCTATTGAAGCTTTAGCGCAACCACAAATTAATTTTGCGACTTTTGAAAATTCTGAAAGTAATAATGATACTACTAATGCTATTGAATTTGGTGTTAACGTAGGTTTATTATTTCGCCTAAATTTATTTAAAGATTATTTTAGTATTTATAGCTTAATAGGTTCTGGTCCTCATTTTATAAATAAAACACCTGACAGACAATCTAGTGGATTTATTTTTTCAGACAATTTTTTTATGGGTGCTAATGTGAGAGTTTCTAATGATATTTTTTTAGATATTCGTTCCGGAAAACGCCATGCTAGCAATCTTAATATAGGGTCTAGAAACGGTGGTATTAATACCTTTTTTATTCATTTAGGAATTGTAAAACTATTATAAAAGGCCTGCAGAAAACATTCTCTACAAGCCTTTTAAGCACTAACTAAATACTATACTATTAATTGTAATCTAATTTATAACTGGTGCTGGGTTACCAACTACAGTTCCAATTACAGATCTTTTAGGGTGTGTAATTACCGGACAGTTAATAATTGCTCCTGTTGGCATTAAACCTGCCAAAAATTGATTTTTTGGACCGTTATTCCCTCTAAAATTATCTAACCTTCCGTTAGCAATTTCATTTTGAATTTGACTAATACTTGTTAAAATTGGTCTATCTGCTAAAGGTACTGAAGCATTCCATTCGCAAATATGCGCATCCCACATTGGACTAAATCTAACATCTAATGGGTCTATAGGGAATGTATTTGTTGGATCTTGATCTTGGTTTTCACTATCAATAGTATTATTTAAACCTTGAATTCTTCCTTGCGCATCCCTTTCTGGGTTACCATTAGCACATGGTGAAAATCCTAAAAACGCTCCTCCAGGAAAAACTCCAAATGAAGGAATATTTGCCAATCTTGGCGCAAACACTCCTTTTTCAATAGCAGATGGTGCTGGGTCTGAAGCATCAGTTACTAAGTGAAAAAAGTATTGGTTATTATTTTGCCAACCATCTAATAATTGTAACACAACTTCTGCATTAGCTGGACTAAAGTTAGGGTTTTCAAAATCGTCTTGAGCATCTAAACTAGTATCACTAGTAGCAATTCTATCATGTAATCCAGACTCGTTACCTACTTCTTGAGCATTAATAACAATACCACTTGGTAAAACAACATAAGAAGACCATGCATCAGAAGCAACAGCTCCTGCATTAGATTCTGCCGGAGGGAAAGATAATAAACCAAAAGCATCCGTTCCTTCTGCTCCTACTGTACCCGGTGTTAATGTTCTTTTAAATGAAAAATCTACCGAGCCTTCAAATACTAACCTACCCTCATCATTAAATTCTCCTAATTGAACACCTTCAGACCCCTTAGCTGCTGCCATACGTGGAGCATGTGCAACACCTAATGTTTTAGCTATTTCTCTATCTGAAGCTTCTGTAATAATATAATAGGCATCTCTAATTGATCCATCATTAAGAGTTTCGTAACCTTTAAACATTGGCATTTTTACAGATGGCGTAGTACTAGTCTCACTTCCTCTTAAACGGTAATCAATACCTAAAGCAGAAGGCACAAATACTCTTTGTGCATCCGTATAACGTACTGCCGGATTTTGTTGGTTATATGGTTCTCCACCATCAGTAGCAATTGAGTTTAATAATGTTTGAGCTTCGGTTCTAGCAATCGATATATCTAAAGAACTTGGTACTGACAAGTCTACAGTAGCTGTACTTGCATTACTATTTTCTCCTTCTAAAACACCGTTTGAAACTTCTTCTGAATCGCAACTTGTTAATATTGTTGCTACAATAAAGCTTGACGCAATAATTTTACTAAAATTCATCTTAATTCTTTTTAAATTAATTGTGTAACTGAAATTGAATAAATAACAAATAATTAAGGCCTTAATACTTAAATTACTATTTTCAACTACTCTAAATTAACGAATTGTCAGTTTTTTAATAAAAATTCTTGTTAAAATTTATTTTAAAAAACAACAAAAAAAACATCATCTCTTTATTTATCGCTAGTCAAAGCATTAAATAAAAACTGTTTTTTTTAAATGCTTTTTTTTAGGTTTCTTTTATAAAAATATCCACAAAAAATAATGTTAGATTTATAACAAAATAATACGTAATTATTCATAAATATTAGTTAATGAATTTCTTACATATTTGATATTTGTTTACTAAAAAAGCAGAAATCTGATTTTTAATAGAAAAAATATAGAAACTTTAATAGTAGTTAATCCTAAAATAGCACTCCAAAAGAATAAATCTTTTCACTAATTTTACAGCTTATAAAATAACACCATGTCTACAGCACAAAAAGATTATAAGCGTATTACTGTAAAGAGCTTAACAGAAATGAAATCTAACGGAGAGAAAATCTCTATGCTTACTGCCTACGATTATACAATGGCACAAATTGTAGATAAGGCGGGTATCGATGTTATTTTAGTTGGAGATTCTGCATCTAATGTAATGGCTGGTCACGAAACTACATTACCAATTACTTTAGATCAAATGATCTACCACGCATCGTCAGTTGTACGCGCTATTGATAGATCATTAGTTGTAGTAGATTTACCTTTTGGAAGCTACCAAAGTGATCCTAAAGAAGCTTTACGTTCTGCCATTCGTATTATGAAAGAATCTGGTGGACACGCTGTTAAATTAGAAGGTGGTAAAGAAATTAAACAATCTATTAAACGCATATTAGCTGCCGGAATACCTGTAATGGGACATTTAGGTTTAACACCACAATCTATATATAAATTTGGTACCTACACTGTTCGTGCTAAAGAAGAAGAAGAGGCTGAAAAATTAATTGAAGATGCTAAATATTTAGAAAAATCGGGTTGTTTTGCCATTGTTTTAGAAAAAGTACCAGCTGCTCTAGCTCAAAAAGTTGCCGAACAGTTAACTATTCCTGTAATAGGAATTGGAGCTGGTGGTGGTGTTGATGGTCAAGTACTAGTAATAAATGATTTACTTGGAATGACCCATGAATTTAACCCTCGTTTTTTACGTAGGTATTTAGACTTAAATAGTTTAATGACTGAAGCTATTGGTAAATATGTAGACGATGTAAAATCTAGAGATTTCCCTAATGAATCGGAACAATATTAAGCTAGTTTATAGTTTATAGTTTATAGTTTATAGTTTATAGTTTATAGTTTATAGTTTATAGTTTATAAGCTAACTAATCTTGAATAAACCAATTTAAGCTTATACTCTATATTATACATTTTTACTAACAAATGAAATTTCCTATCCAATTTTAACAAGTAAATGAAAGTTCACTCTACACCTGAGAATCTTCAAGTTTTATACGAAGACAATCATATTATTGTTGTTAATAAACGAGCCGGAGATATTGTTCAGGGAGATAATACAGGAGACAAACCTTTAAGTGAAATTGTAAAACAATACATAGCTAAAAAATACAATAAACCTGGAGCTGTTTATTTAGGTGTTGTACATAGGTTAGATAGACCTACAACTGGTGTGGTCATTTTTGCTAGAACTAGTAAAGCACTGCCTAGGCTTAATAAAGCTTTCGCAGAAAAAGAAACTAAAAAAACGTATTGGGCAATGGTGAGTCCTACCCCACCAAAAACAAATGATAGGCTTACTCATTTTTTAAAAAGAAACCCAAAACAAAACAAATCGTACGCACATATAAAAGAAGTTCCTGATTCTAAAAAAGCAATTTTAGAATATACTTTACTAAAAAAATTAGACCGATATTCATTATTAGAAATTGATTTATATACAGGTCGTCATCATCAAATTAGAGCACAACTTTCTAAAATTGGTTGCTCTATAAAAGGCGATTTAAAATATGGTGCTAAAAGAAGTAACCCTGACGGAGGAATACATTTACATGCTCGTAAACTTGAATTTATACACCCTGTAAAAAAAGAATCTATGAGCATTATTGCTCCTGTACCCAATGATCCTTTATGGAATTCTATTAAATAGTAATACAAAAAAAGAGCTACTATAACAGTAGCTCTTTTTTTGTATTACGTAGCTTTTATAGCAAAACTATCTACATACTCTTTAGGCTTATTGGGGTCAAACTCTTTACCCATTATATAATGTTTTCTATAAGTGGTATTTGGCGCTTCAAAACCATGCTCTTTCATTTTATTTGCACAATCAGTTGCTAAATACACTTGTTCAGCAATCTTTTTATAATCAATTTCTTGTTTAACATAACCCCAACGTTTCATTTGAGTCAATATCCAAACTCCCATTGAATGCCATGGAAACGGATCAAAATCAATACGGTCTGGCACATTTAATACATTTCCTAACCCATCTGCATACTTACCAGTTAATACTTGTGCTATAACTGACGATGGTTGGTTTAAGTAGTTTTTAGGTGCTATCGCTTCTGAAATAGATTGTCTATTTTCTAATTTAGAAGAAAAGTGCGTAGCATCAATAATAGCACTAAATAATGCTGAATATGTATTAGGTTTAGTTTTTACAAATTCATCACTACAAGCAAAAGCACAACAAGGGTGACCTTTCCAAATATCTTTTGTCAACATATGAAGAAACCCTACGTTTTCATAAACTGCTCTTTGGTTAAAAGGATCCGGAGATAAATATCCATCTAAATTTCCTGCCTTTAAATTTGCAACCATTTCTGGTGGCGGCACTACTCTAATTTGGATATCTTTATCTGGGTCTAATCCAAATTCAGCAACATAATACCTTAGTAAGAAATTATGCATTGAATATTCAAAAGGAACTCCAAACTTAAATCCTTTCCATTGTTTAGGGTCTCTTTTATCTTTATGCTTTAGGTGTAAACAAATAGCTTGCCCGTTAATATTTTCTACCGCTGGCATTACATATGGTACTGCCGATGACCCAGCCCCCATTGTCATGGCCAATGGCATTGGTGTTAACATGTGCGATGCATCATACTCTTTATTTAAACTTTTATCACGAGCAACAGCCCATCCTGCCGTTTTAATAACATCAACATCTAAACCGTATTTTTCATAAAACCCCATTGGTTTAGACATAATTATAGGTGTTGCACAAGTAATTGGAACGAACCCTATATTTAGTTTTGTTTTTTCTAGTTTTGAAGCTGATTGCGAAGTAGCACCTCCATTTTCAACTTTCTTTTTAGTGTCGTTAGCGCAAGATTGTAACAACCCCATTGGTAATACTGAAAGTATAGCTGCTTTAAATGTACTTTCTCCAACCACATTAATAAATTGGCGACGTTTAAGGTCATTACCACCAAACATAGATTTAATAATAGAGGTTTCTACAACTCTATTCACTATCTCTTCTTCGTTTTGTGGAAGTGTACTAGTTTCTACTCTAGCTGTATTACAAGTACTACAACTACACCCTGCTCCGTGTGCTAAATTTGATTTTTCACTGTATGGGTTATCCAAACTCTTTACAGACATAATTTCTTTTTTTTAGTTAATACTTAATTACATACTTCCACAAAACTTAACCCCTGTAAAGATTAGCTGAAGTATTTTTGATAATGGTTTACCATTTTTTATATGGTAAAAATTTACCCTCCATTGTTATTTGAACTCTATCCCCTTTAGGGTCTTCTACTCTACTTACTTTCATTGAATAATCAATGGCACTCATTATTCCATCACCAAACATTTCGTGCACTACTTCTTTTACACTTGGTCCGTATACATAGGCTATTTCATAAAAACGATACACCAATGGATCACTAGGAACAACCTGACCAACACCTTTCATTGGAAACCTCATTAAAGCTTCTTTAACCTCAACTCCTAATCCTAATTCTGCTACTAACGCATCTGCTTCACCTTCTAATAATGAGGCACTACCTAAACATGCTGCAGCAATACAAACAGGGTCTAATTTGGTTGCTTTACCCAAGGCTTCCCAAGTTGTTTTTTTATCAATTTTTGCTACCATGATAACATCTGTCATTTCTTCCTTTTTCATCATAACTTTTAAATTTTAAATGTTTACCGTTTTTAAATTTTCGTTTTTTGCTAAGTTTATTTGCAGTGGAAATTTCTCATCCGAAATTTCTCCATTGTGTAATTGCTTTTTAATGATTTCTGAACGTTCTACTAAAAACTCTACCAAGTAATTTCTAACATCGTAATACAACGGATGCTTTACAATAGAACCTCTACTTCTTGGTTTAGGAATATCTACATGAACACATTCGGCAACACGAGCTTCTGGTCCGTTTGACATTAAAAGGATTTTATCTGATAATAAAATAGCCTCGTCAATATCATGGGTAATCATAAAGGTCGTTTGCTGTGTACGGCTACATATTTCAACTAACTGATCTTGTAGCTTACCTCTAGTTAATGCATCTAATGCTCCAAATGGTTCGTCCATTAATAAAAGAGATGGCTCAATTGAGAAAGCTCTTGCAATACCTACCCTTTGCTTCATTCCTCCTGATAACTCCGATGGTTTTTTATCTTTTGCTTCCTTCAAATCAACCATATCTAAAAAGTGAATGGCTCGTTCTCTTATTTCACTTTTAGACATATTTTTAAACTTGCAACTTATAGCCATTTCAATATTATCAATAGCACTTAACCATGGTAATAAACTGTGGTTCTGAAAAATTACTCCTCTATCTAAACTTGGACCTACTATTGGCTTTCCAAGCATATCTATTTTTCCCCCTGAGGGGAAATCTAAACCTGCTAACATGTTTAAAACGGTTGATTTTCCGCAACCAGAATGTCCTATTATACTAACAAACTCTCCTTTTTTAATTCCAAAATTGATGTTCTTAAAAACCGTAAGAGTGTCTTTATCATTATTAATTGGAAATATTTTCTCTAAATCCTTTACTGTTAAAAAATCTTCCATAGCTTTTATTCTTGATAGTTAAAATATTTTGAAACTTGAGCAATAATGGTATCTAGGAACATTCCAACTACTCCTATCATTATTATAGAAAAAACAACACTTGATAAATCTAAATTATTCCACTCATTCCATACGTAGTACCCTATTCCTGTTCCACCTACTAACATTTCGGCAGCAACAATTACTAACCACGAAATTCCCATTGAAATTCGCATTCCTGTAAAAATGGTTGGCAAAGCTGCTGGTAGTATTACCTTAAAGGCCGTTTTTAAATTCCCCATTTCAAGGGTTTTACCTACGTTAAGCCAGTCTTTTTTTACCGACATTACTCCGAACGCGGTATTAATAAGCATTGGCCATATAGAGCAAATAAAAATTACAAATACAGATGACATTATAGAATCCTTAATAATAAACAAGGCTAATGGCATCCATGCTAATGGAGATACTGGTTTTAGTATTTGTATATAGGGCTGTAGTGCTTTATAGAAAGTAGGAGACATTCCTATTAAGAAACCAATAGGTATTGCAAATAAAACCGCTAGAAAAAAACCTGAAAGTACACGTAAAACAGAATAAAATAATTGAACTCCTATTCCTTTATCATTTGGTCCGTTATCGTAAAAAGGATTGCTTAATTCTTTAAAACCTAATTTAAAAACTTCGGTTGGTCCTGGAACATGTGCTTGTGGCTCTCCAAGTCCCATTAGTTTTTCGTATTCGGTCATGTTCTTTTTTGAACGCTGACCATCTCCGGTTACCAGTTCCCAAGAAAAAAGAAAGATTATTAATAATCCTATGGAAAGTAATATTGATTTTGTTTTGCCTTTCATATGTATTGTTGTTTTTACTACACTACAATTTTAAGTATTAATACTTGTTTTTGAGTTGGACAAAAAAACCATACTTGAGGACTTTTTTTACTTTTAATTCAACAAAACGTGATTTTTACTGTTAAAAATATAACGTTTTAGCATTAATATTAAATTATCAACAATCATTTAGTCAAAAAACAAAAACCCTTAACTACATAGTAATTAAGGGTTTAAATATAAAAATACGTAGTTTTTTATTTATTTTAATTTTCTATCCGATTCTTTAATAGGAAGATCATTTATACTGGCAAATCTCTTTTTCATTAAACCATTTTCATCAAACTCCCAGTTTTCATTACCATAAGCTCTAAACCATTCTCCTTCTTGGTTTCGGTATTCGTATTCAAACCTTACAGCAATTCTATTATCTGTAAATCCCCATAATTCTTTTTTAAGCTTATAATCTAATTCGGTAGCCCATTTATTTTCAAGAAAAGCCTCCACCTCATCTCTTCCATTAATAAAATCTATTCTGTTTCTCCATTCGGTATCTTTAGAATATGCTAAAGCAACTTTTTTTGGGTTTTTAGAGTTCCAACCATCTTCGGCTGCTTGTACTTTTTGTGTGGCTGTTTCAAAAGTAAACGGTGGTAAAGGATGTTTTTTTTCCATGACAAATAATTTTATTTAAACAATTTTACGGTACTTTAATATAGCTATAATTGGACTTTACAGACATTCTATGGTGTTTTTTTTACATTTTAAATAAGAAATAGTTTAACTATAGATTATTTAAAGTTTAATTGAGTAATATAGGTTACCGTAAATACACTTTCATGAATTTTAAAATACCTGCTCTTACTTCTTCCATTTTAAATGAAATTACTACTACTATTAATGACCTTAATATAAATACTCAAAATATTGAAGTTTTTAAAGATCTAGCTTGTAAAATAGCGATGATTCAAAATACGAAATCTCCAAAAATTTCTAATCCAACTCATTATATAATAAATTCAGAAAACAGCTTAAAAAGCTACATTAATACGGATAACACAACAGATAAATCACAAAATAAATCTTCATTAATTAACCACTTTAATAACAGTAACCTGCTCAATATAAACAATATTACTTATGAAAATTTACTTAAAGAACTTAAGCATTATGAAACTGATATTATAAAAAAAGACACCTATGAAAAAGGTATTAATGAAGGAATTAAACTTGCAGAACAGGCTTATTCTAAAAAAAGTAATTGTATTAGTTTTGGAACCGTTTGTAATAATCATAATTTTTCAGCTAGCTTGCTAACTGCTGAAATTACTAATACAAACATTAAAGAATGTTTATTTTTTAATAGCGCATATACTACCAAAGAGAAAGAAAATATCTTAACTAAAATATTAGATATTAAAACAAAATACATCCCTATGACTTTAGCAGATACCATGTGTTTTTATGGCGAATTTGATTTTATTATTATAGCGGGTGCTATATTAAAAGCTGCTGAGTTAAAAATGGTTATTTTAATTGATGGTTTTATAGCTGCTACCGCTCTTTTATATGCTTTTCAATTAAATGAAAGCGTTATTGATTACTCTTTATTTTGTAATCAATCTACCAATAAAGGTCAAAAAGTTATTATTGATTATTTTGAGAAACAAACCATTTTAAATTTAGATTTTGAAACTAACATAGGTATAGGCGTTCCTATGGCATTACCAATAATTGAAAGCTCTATTAATTGGTTACAAAATGCTTTAAAAGCCTAAACTATGTTGGTAACCTGTTTTGGTTATCTTGATATATAAAGTAAGAATAAGAGTTCCTGTATTGATCAGGTGTTTGATTACATGCTTTTTTGAATGTTCTTGCAAAATAAGAGTTATCACTAAAATTTAAAGATTCTGATATTAAGCATATAGACAAATCAGAATGTATAATTAAACGTTTGGCTTCTAAAATTAACCTAGTAGTTAACATTTCAGATGGTTTTTTATCTACTACTTTTTTACACAAATAACTTAGTTGTTTAAGTGATATATTTAATTTTTCTGCATAGAAAGACAATGGTTGATGTTCTTTATAATATAGATCTATAAGATTTTCAAAACGGTTTAATTGTATTAGCTCATGATTATACACCGATTTTAAACTATGCTTAGCGCTGTAAAAACGAGCTAATTTTATAAACATTTCGTTTAAATAAATACGTATCAGTTCATGATAGTTTAAATATTGACTTCTATATTCTTCATGAATTTTTTTATAGATACTAACCATTTTAGTTTGTTGCTCTTTATCTAACAAAATATATGGCTGACTAAAGGTAGATTGTAAAAAAGGGAGTTTGGTTAACCTTTCCGAATCAAAATCTATTAAAAAATATTTCTTGGTAAAAAAAAGCACAAAACCATCTGTATCATCAGATAATTCCCATTTATGTATTTGCCCAGGAGATAATATAAACATTGCACCTGGAGCAACATCATATTTTTTGGAATCTATATAATGTAAACCACTGCCTTTGGTTACAATTAATATTAAATAAAAATCATGTCCATGTGGTTTCTCTATAAAGCAATTTTCTTTTAAATGATCTTTAAATTTTCGGATGTAAAAATTAGATTCAAAATTAACTACACAATTATTGTAATCTTTAAAGTTTGAAATATTAAAAACTGGGAGGTTACACGTATTTTTCATCGATCACGTATGTTATATTAACAATGCTTCTCTAATTTAATTAAATAAGCTGTTATTATCAAACAAGTACATTCGATTTAGAGTATTGGTAATTAGCAGTTTTTATATTATTGAATTCTTAAAATTAATTTCTCAAATTATTGAATCTTAATTTTATAAATGTACTACATAAAAAAGGCCTGTAAAACATTATGTTTTACAGGCCGGCCTCTTTTAGATTTAATTTATCTATTATAGTATTAAAAAATATTTCTAGAAAAATATATTATGATATTTATTGAATATTAACA
>CAZJGP010000110.1:0-9547 GCA_964545595.1 uncultured Flavobacteriaceae bacterium
GAGCTAAATATGGAAATAGTTTTTTATTATTTTTCCTGAATGGAATATCAGCTTGTATATTTTATATTCAACTTTTTAAATGTTTACCTACTTTAAAGTTTTTATCTTTTTTAGGAAGAAATACTTTTCAGATATTAGCAATGCATATAAAAACACTTTTAGTAATAAAATTATTTATTTTATTATTTAATTTTAAAATTTTAGATTACAATGAAACACAAAAAGTGTTTGTTACTTTTTTTCAAATTTTAATTATGATTTTACCCATTTATGTTATTAATAAATATTTTCCATTGTTGAATGGAAAATATAAGTAAAAATTATAGTTTTATTTATACCATAATTTTTACTTATTAAAATTAACCTTCATAAATCTATTTTAAGCAATTTTTAAAATTGACTAAGTAGATATTATATTTTATAAGAAAACCTCGTTTAAAACATATTTAAACGAGGTTTTTTATTTTTAAAGACTGATTTTTAAAATTTAGAATACTAAGAGTCTAAATTTGGATCTTCAAAATCATTTTTAGGTCTTTCTATATTTAATTTTTTGTTTACAATACCATTTGCTTCATTTTGTTTTTTCATTGCTTCACCAATTTGGTTCGATGCTGTAAATGATGCAATCATGTTATTTAACATATCGCTTCCTGCTTGAGGAGAGTTTGGTAATAAAATTAAATTACTTCCTGTATGTTCTCCAATAGATTGTAAAGTATCATAATGTTGTGTAACTACAATTAGGGCAGAGGCTTCTTGCGAATTAATACCTACATTGTTTAATACATCAACCGATTCCTCTAAACCACGAGCAATTTCTCTACGTTGGTCTGCAATACCTTGTCCTTGTAATCTTTTACTTTCTGCTTCGGCTTTTGCTTTTTCAACAATTAATATACGTTGTGCATCTCCTTCATATTGAGCAGCAATTTTTTCACGTTCCGAAGCATTAATTCTATTCATAGCTTCTTTTACCTGTTCGTCAGGATCAATATCAGTAACTAATGTTTTAATAATGTCGTAACCATAATTCATCATAGCTTCGTTCAATTCACTTTTTACAGCAATAGCAATATCATCTTTACGTTCAAAAACATCATCTAATTTCATTTTAGGAACTTCGGCACGTACAACATCAAATACATACGATGTTATTTGATCATGTGGGTAATCTAATTTATAAAATGCATCGTATACTTTTTCTTGAATAACTTTATATTGTACGGATACTTTTAGCTTTACAAAAACATCATCTTTAGTTTTTGTTTCTACTACAACGTCTAATTGTTGAATTTTTAAACTTAATTTTCCGGCAATTCTATCTACAAAAGGAATTTTAAAATGTAAACCAGATTGGCGTATACTCTTAAATTTTCCGAAACGTTCCACGATTGCAGCTGATTGTTGTTTTACAGTAAATGCTGCTGCAAAAAGGATTATACCTAATGGTATTAAATAAATAATAGGAGGTAAGCCCATAATTTTTTGAAATTTTAAATTAGTTAATAATGAGTAAAAGGTACAAAAAAAGGGCACAATGGCCCTTTTTTAATATTATGTTTTAGTTACTACAGTGCTGTTATAGCATTTTGTAGTCTTGTAATTGTTTCTTCTTTTCCAAGTATTGCAGCAATTTCATAAACATCGGGTCCGCTTAATGATCCTACTAAAGCTAATCGTAAAGGCATCATTACTTTACCAAATCCAATTTCTTTACTAGTTATCCAAGCTTTAATTTCGGTTGTAGCATTTTCAGTATTGAAATCACTTATTGTTTTTATTTTTTCAATTAGTTCTGTCATTAGTTCTGTAGTACCTTCTTTCCAAGCTTTTTTACTTGCTTTTTTATCATATTCTGTTGGTGCTTCAAAAAAGAATTTTCCAAGTTCAAATAAATCAGCACTAAATACAGCACGTTCTTTTAGCATACTAACAAGAGTTTCTAATGGTAGGGTAGTGCTAATATTTTTTGATTTTAGAATTTCAGAAAATTCGTTAGCTAAACTTTCATTAGTTTGTGCTTGTAAATATTGTTGTTGAAACCACTTATTTTTTTCAGGATCAAATTTAGCACCAGACTTGTTAGCTTTCTTTAAATCGAAGGCGGCAATTAATTCTTCTAAATTAAAAATTTCTTGTTCTGTTCCAGGATTCCATCCTAACAGTGCTAAAAAGTTAACAACAGTTTCAGGGTAAAAACCAGCTTCTTTGTAACCTGCTGAAGTTTCATTTGTTTTTGGATCAGTCCAGTCTATCGGGAAAACAGGGAAACCTAATTTATCTCCATCACGTTTACTTAATTTTCCTTTACCAACTGGTTTAAGTATTAATGATAAGTGTGCAAAATTTGGAATATTCCAATCAAAGGCTTTGTATAATAAAACGTGTAATGCCATTGATGGTAACCATTCTTCACCACGGATAACATGAGTAATTTCCATTAAATGATCATCAACAATATTCGCAAGGTGGTATGTTGGCATACCATCACTTTTAAATAAAACTTTATCATCTAAAATATTGGTATCAATTTTAATTGTTCCACGTATGTCATCTTCTAAAATTAAAGTTTCATTTTGTGGAGATTTAAAACGGATTACATAATCTTCACCAGCTTCAATTTTAGCTTTCGTTTCTTCTGCGCTAAGCTTAATAGAATTATTTAATTCTTCACGATTATGCCAATTGTAAATAAATGTTTTCTTTTCAGCTTCGTAGCTTTTTCTTAAAACATCTAATTCTTCGGCTGTATCAAAAGAGTAGTAAGCATTTCCGCTTTCAATTAATTCTTCTGCATAAGCTTTATATAAATGTTTACGTTCGCTTTGTTTATAAGGTCCAAATTTTCCTTCTTTATCTACACCTTCATCATAAGGAATATTACACCAATTTAAAGCATCTTTAATATACTGCTCGGCACCAGGTACAAATCTGTTTTGGTCGGTATCTTCAATACGTAATATAAAAGTTCCATTATTTTTTTTAGCAAATAAGTAGTTGAAAAGTGCAGTACGTAAACCTCCAATATGTAATGGTCCAGTTGGACTTGGTGCAAAACGTACTCTAACAGGTGCTGACATAATCTTTAATATTTTTTGGCAAATATACTTGTTTTTAGTGCTTTTAAAAGGCCTAATAAAGTAAAAAGACCTTAAGGATTAATTATGTAACTTTATGTGTTCTAATTGTTTTGTATGTCAGTTGTTTTAAATGAAATACTTAGTAAGCTAACTAGCTTTACTAAGAAGTATTATATTAATGAATTAATTAAAGGTTCTTTACTTTTTTTAAGTATTGGATTACTATATTTTTTAACCATTCTTGTGTTAGAAAATTTTCTATGGCTTTCTATCTTAGGAAGAAGTATTTTGTTTTGGACTTTTGTTATTGTTCAATTAATACTATTTGTTAAGTTTATTGGTATTCCATTATTAAAACTTTCTAAATTATCTAAACGAATATCTAACGAGCATGCGTCTAGAATAATTGGAAACCATTTTCCTGATGTTGATGATCAATTATTAAATTTATTACAACTAAAAGATTCTGATGATTCATCAGAGTTATTACAAGCAAGTATTGAACAAAGATCAAAACAACTTTCACCAATTCCTTTTAACCTTGCTATTAATTTTAAGAAGAGTTTTTCTTATGCTAAATATGCTCTTGTACCTTTATTAATATTTATACTGCTTTCTTTTTTTAATGGTTTTGATTGGTATAAAAAAAGTTTGAATAGAGTAGTAAATTATAATACTGCATACGAAGCACCAGCACCATTTTATTTTAAGGTTTTAAATGATAATCTTGAAGTAATACAGCAAAACGATTATAAATTGAATGTTACAACTTATGGTTCTATAATACCTAATCAAGTTGCTGTTGTTTATAATAATGAAACTTATTTTTTAAAGAAAGAAGACCACAACAAATTTTCTTACACGTTTAAAAGTTTACAAAACGACATTAATTTTAATTTAATATCGGCAGAGCAAAAAAGTAAAGATTACAATTTGTTAGTTAATGCAGCACCAAGTATTAATGTTTTTAAAATGGAAGTTGTTTCGCCAAGTCATGTTAAGCAACAGACCAAAGTTTATAATAATACTGGTAATGCTATTATAGCAGAAGGTTCAAAAATTAATTGGATTGTAGATTCTAAAAATGCTAGTAGTATTAATTTTATAACAGATACTATTTCTGTAGAATTTAAGAAACTTAAAAATAAATTTGATTTTTCTAAACGTATTTCTAATGATTTAGAATATCAAATAACGTCATCAAACAAACATGCTAAAAATTATGAAAAATTAGCATTCTCGCTTAACGTAATAAAAGATAAAAAACCTTCTATTAGTGTACAATCTGCTATTGATACTACTAAGATAAATAAGAAACTTTTTTATGGGCAAGTATCCGATGATTATGGTTTAAATAAATTAGAAGTTGTTTATTTTAAAACTACTAATGAAAATGATATTAAACGTGTTCCTATATCTATTTCTAATGGTTCTTTTTCTGATTTTACATATCAATTTCCAAATGGGATTCCTTTAGAAGAAGCTACTAGTTATGCTTTTTATTTTGAAGTTTTTGATAATGATAGTTATCGAGGTTCTAAATCTAGTAAAAGTGAAACGTTTAATTATCGTGAATTATCTAAAGTAGAAACACAACAATCCGAATCTAAAAATGATCAACAACAATTAGATCAATTTTCAAAAACGTTAGATCAATTTCAAAAATCAGATTTAGATTTAGAGAGTTTTTCTAAACTACAAAAACAACAGTCTACTTTATCATTTAAAGAAAAACAAAAGTTAGACGATGTATTAGATAAACAATCTAAGCAACAAGAATCTTTAAAAAAGCTTTCTAAAAAATTAGACAAAACACTTTCTAAATTAAATGAAGATGAAAATTCTGAAGCAATAAAAGAACAATTAGAAAGAACAAAAAAAGAGTTAGATAAAAATAAAAAGCTAATTGATGAAATAAAAAAAGCTTTAGAAAAATTAACACCTAAAGAGCTACAAGAAAAAGTTGATGAGTTGCAGAAGGATAATAAGAAATTGACTAAAAACTTAAATCAAGTTTTAGAGTTAACTAAGCGTCATTATGTAATTGATAAGCATCAACGTGTTGCCCAAATGTTAGAATTACTTTCTAATAAAGAATTAAAATTATCAGAAGAAAATTCTAATGAAGTAAAAGAAAAACAATCTCAGCTTAATAAAGAATGGGATATAGTTCAAGACGAATTAAATGATTTGAGAAAGCATAACAACGCTTTAAAAAAACCAATGAATCTTGATGATGATCCTGCTTATGAAGAAAGAATTAATGAAGAATTAAATAATGCTTTAGAAGAATTATCTAAAGAAAATATTACTGAAGCAAAAAAGAAGCAAAAACTATCTAGTGTTATGCTTAAAAATTTAGCTGATAAAATGCAGTTTGAAGACTCTTCTGGTGGAGGCGGAGGAGACGAACAATTAGAAGAAGATCTTGAAATGCTAAGACAAATTTTAGATAATCTTGTTTTGTATTCTTTAAATCAAGAATCAAACATGAATTCCTTTAAGGGTATAAATTCTAATAACCCAAGTTATTCTTCTTATGTACGTAGACAGCATTTGTTGCGTGAGCATTTTAATCATGTAGATGATAGTTTATATTCTTTGGCTTCTCGTAATCCTAAAATTGGTACTGAGGTTAATGACTTAATTTCTGATATAGATTATGATATTGATTCGTCTATTTTAAAATTTACTGATAACAAAACAAATGCTGGTGTAGTTAATTTACAATATGCTGTTTCGCATGCTAATGATTTAGCTTTAATGTTAGCTAAATCTTTAGGCCAAATGAATGAACAAAACAAACCAGGAAAAAAAGGAGGAAAAGGAAAAAAGAGTAAAGGTTTTCAATTGCCTGATATTATAAAAAAACAAGAATCTTTAAATGAAGCTATGAAACAAATGCTTGAAGCTGGTGAAAAGAAGCCTGGTGATAAAGGTAAAGAAGAAGATGGCGGGAAAAAGAAACCTGGTGATAAAGGTAAAAGTGGAGAAGAAGGAAAGAAAGGTAAAGAAGGTGATAAAGGAGAAGAGGGCGAAAAAGGAAAAGATGGAAAATTTGGAAAACAAGGAGAATCTGGTGAGAATGGTCAGCAAGGACAAAATGGAAAACAAGGCCAAGGAGAAGGTGAATCTGGTCAAGGTAATTCTGATGGTAAAGGAAAGAATGGGAAAGATGGAAAATCTGGTGAAGGAGAAAAAAAAGGAAATAAGGAAGATTCTTCTGATGGTTCTAAAGGAGAAAACGGAAAAGATTCTAAAAATGGTAAGGGCGATAAAAAAGGTGAAGGTAATGGATCCGGTAATGGTGAAGGAGAACCAAATGAAGAAGAATCTGATTATGGTGAGTTATTTGAAATTTACAAACAACAGCAAGATTTAAGGAATCAGTTACAAAATCGTTTAGAGCAAGATGGTATTAAACCAAATGAAAAACGTATTCTTTCTCAAATGGAACAAGTAGAAAATGAATTATTAGAACGTGGTTTTAATGAAGAGACCATGAAGAGAATGATTAATTTAAAGCATCAATTATTTAAATTAGATAAAGCTCAATTTCAGCAAGGAGAAGATAATAAGCGTAAAGGTGATACTAATAAAAAAGATGTTCAGTCTGATCAATTAATTACTCCTGAACAAATAAAACAATATTTTAATACTACTGAAATATTAAATAGACAAGTACTACCTTTGCAGCCTGAATTTAAAAGAAAAGTTCAAGAATATTTTATAGACAATGATTGAATTTAATTTCCAAGATGTAGTATTTGATTTTGATGAAGAAGCACATATTAGTTGGTTATCAAAAACTATAATTTCTGAAGAGAAAACAGAAGGTGATATATCTTATTTATTTTGTACTGATGAATATTTATTAAAGGTTAATCAAGAATTTCTTGATCATGATACGTATACCGATATTATTACTTTTGATAATTCTATTGGTAATATAGTTGGTGCTGATATATGCATTTCAATTGACCGTGTTAAAGAAAATGCTCTTGAATTTGATGTTTCATTTGAAGATGAATTAAGAAGAGTTTTAGTACATGGTGTTTTGCATATTTGTGGATACAAAGATAAAAGTGATTCAGAAGCTGCTTTAATGCGGTTTAAAGAAAACGAAAAAATGGCTACGTTCCACGTGGAACAGTAGTGGTATTATACTAATATAATTAAAACGTTCCACGTGGAACAACACTCAAATTATGTTTGGACAAGATTATGATGTAATAGTTGTTGGTGCAGGACATGCAGGCAGCGAAGCTGCCGCCGCTGCAGCAAATATGGGTTGTAGTACTTTATTGGTAACAATGAACCTGCAAAACATTGCTCAAATGAGCTGTAACCCTGCAATGGGTGGTATTGCAAAAGGACAAATAGTACGAGAAATTGACGCTATAGGAGGTTATAGCGGAATGATAAGTGATGTTTCGGCTATACAGTTTAAAATGTTAAACAAGTCAAAAGGACCAGCTATGTGGAGTCCTCGTGTGCAATCTGACCGAATGCGTTTTGCCGAAGAATGGAGATTACGTTTAGAGCGTACAGATAATCTTGATTTCTATCAAGAGATGGTATCTGGTCTTATTGTTGAAGATGGTAAAATATGTGGTGTTGTTTCTAGTTTAGGAATTGAAATTAGTGCAAACTCCGTGGTCTCAAACAATGGAACTTTTTTGTCTGGTTTAATCCATATTGGAGAAAATCAATTTGGAGGAGGTAGAGCAGGAGAAAAAGCTGCCACTGGAATCACAGAACAATTAGTAGAATTAGGTTTTGAATCAGGTAGAATGAAAACAGGAACACCTCCAAGAGTTGATGGTCGTTCTTTAGATTATTCTAAAATGATAGAACAGCCTGGTGATGATAATCCTGAAAAATTTAGTTATTCTGATACTACCAAACCTTTAACAAAACAACGTTCTTGTTATATGACGTATACTTCGCCAGAAGTACATGAGTTATTAAAAACAGGATTTGATCGTTCTCCAATGTTTAATGGAGCTATTAAAAGTTTAGGTCCTCGTTATTGCCCTTCTATTGAAGATAAGATTAATCGTTTTGCTGATAAGGATCGTCATCAAATATTTGTTGAACCTGAAGGTTGGGATACTTGTGAAGTGTATGTAAATGGTTTTTCAACATCATTGCCTGAAGATGTTCAATTTAAAGCGTTACGTTCTGTAGTTGGTTTTGAAGAAGTAAAATTCTTTAGACCTGGTTATGCTATCGAATATGATTATTTTCCGCCAACACAGTTAAAGCATACTTTAGAAACTAAGTTAGTTGATGGATTATATTTTGCTGGACAGATTAATGGAACTACTGGATATGAAGAAGCAGCTTCTCAAGGTTTAATGGCTGGTATAAATGCAGCCTTAAAAGTAAAAGGTGAAGAGCCATTTATATTAGGTAGAAGCGAAGCTTATATTGGTGTTCTTATAGATGATTTAATTACAAAAGGTACAGAGGAACCATATAGAATGTTTACATCTCGTGCTGAATACAGAACATTATTAAGACAAGATAATGCTGATTTTCGTTTAACACCTAAAGCACATGCTATAGGTTTAGCTTCTGATGAGCGTTTAAAAGCTATGGAAGAAAAGAAAGCTAAATCTGATGAGTTTGTACAGTTTTTAAAGAAGACAAGTATTTCTGAAAAAGATGCTAATCCTATTTTGGAAACTAATGGTTCATCATTAATGAAACATAGCGATAAAATTTTTAAAGTACTTTCTAGACCACAAATTGCACTTTCAGATATTTCAGGTGTAGATATTATTAAGAATTATATTCAAGAAAATAATTTAAATCAAGAAATATTAGATCAAGCTGAAATTCAAGTTAAGTATTCAGGTTATATAGAAAAGGAAAAAAATAATGCGGATAAGCTTTCTCGTTTGGAGCATGTAAAGATTCCTGATAATTTTGATTACAAACAATTAAAATCACTTTCATATGAAGCTGGCGAGAAGATGTCAAAAATTCAACCTGTAACTATTGCACAAGCTTCACGTATTAGTGGAGTTTCTCCAAGTGATATTTCTGTTTTATTAGTACATTTAGGAAGGTAAAGTTTGATATAAATATTTAATAGGAGTGACAGTTTTACAAAGAATTTTAATTGTGTTTGTGGTTTTAGAGCATTTCTTTATTTTATTTATGGAAATGTTTGCGTGGAATACTCTAGGAAAGAAAACTTTCAAAGATGTTTTTTCGGATGATTTATTTGAACAAACAACTGTTATGGCAGCTAATCAAGGTTTATATAATGGGTTTTTAGCTTCAGGTTTGTTATGGACATTATTTATAGCAAATAAAATATGGAGATTTAATATATCTGTTTTTTTCTATTTTGTGTAATTTTAGCTGGTATATATGGTTGTTTTACTATACAAACTAAAATTTTGTTTACACAAGCTATTCCTGCTATTATAACTTTAATAGTTACTTTATTT
>CAZJGP010000111.1:0-16809 GCA_964545595.1 uncultured Flavobacteriaceae bacterium
TTATGTGTTTCTTTGAACCGATAGAAATAGACATTGCTCTATTACCTTTCATCAAAAGAACCGTATATTTGCAAAAAATTTACCTCAATTCAATATGAGTAAACTACTTATCGTAGGAACGGTTGCTTTTGATGCAATTGAAACTCCGTTCGGAAAGACAGACAAAATATTAGGTGGTGCTGCTACTTACATAGGCCTGTCTGCCTCAAATTTCAAAGTCCCAATGTCAATTGTTTCAATTGTAGGAGACGATTTTCCAAAAGAAGATATTAAACTATTAGAAGACAGAGATATTGATGTTTCTGGCCTTGAAATAGTTAAAGGAGGAAAAACTTTTTTTTGGAGCGGTCGTTACCATAACGATATGAATTCAAGAGACACTTTAGACACACAATTAAATGTTTTAGAAAATTTTACGCCAGTTGTGCCTAAAAAATTCAAAAAAGCAGAAGTTGTTATGCTAGGGAATTTACACCCTTTAGTACAACTAAGTGTTATTGAACAAATGGAAAAACAACCAAAACTAATAGTACTTGATACTATGAACTTTTGGATGGATATAGCTTTAGATGACTTAAAAAAGGTTATTAAAAAAGTAGATGTTATTACTATTAATGATGAAGAAGCTCGCCAATTAAGTGGTGAATACTCATTAGTTAAGGCTGCCCGTATCATTAGAGAAATGGGGCCTAAATATGTAGTAATTAAAAAAGGGGAACATGGAGCTTTATTATTTTATAATGAAGAAATGTTTTTTGCACCTGCTCTTCCTTTAGAAGAAGTTTTTGACCCAACAGGAGCTGGAGATACTTTTGCCGGAGGTTTTACTGGTTATTTGGCAAGTACAGAAGATTATTCATTTGAAAACATGAAAAATGCAATTATTCATGGTTCCAATTTAGCTTCTTTTTGTGTTGAAAAATTTGGTACAGAACGTATGAAAGACCTAAGTAAAAAAGAAATTAATAAACGATTAAAGAATTTCAAAGAATTAACTCAATTTGCAATTGAGTTAGCCTAATTAATTTGTAATTTATATACCCCTAACACTTTAAGACACCCAACTATGAGTGATGCTATCAAACACGAATGCGGAATTGCCTTTATCCGTTTATTAAAGCCACTAGAGTATTATAAAGAAAAATACGGAAGTGCTTTTTACGGTGTAAATAAGATGTACTTAATGATGGAAAAACAGCACAACCGTGGTCAAGATGGTGCTGGTTTTGCAAGTATTAAATTAGATATGAAACCAGGGCAACGCTACATTAGTCGCGTACGTTCAAACGAACAAGCTCCAATTCAAGATATCTTTAAACAAATTAATGGTAGTATAAACGATAAGGTTGTTGCTAACCCAGATAAGACTGATGATGTTACTTGGCTTAAAGAAAATGTACCTTATATAGGTGAAGCTTTATTAGGTCATGTACGTTATGGTACTCATGGAAAAAATAGTATTGAAAGCGTACATCCTTTTTTACGTCAAAATAACTGGATGCACCGTAACTTAATTGTTGCTGGTAACTTTAATATGACCAATAACTCTGAATTATTTGGTAATTTATTAAACCTTGGTCAACACCCTAAAGACAATGTAGATACCATTACTGTAATGGAGAAAATTGGTCATTTTTTAGATGGTGAAGTATCAAAATTATATAAAAAATTAAAAAAAGAAGGCTATAGTAAAGTAGATGCTTCGCCAGAAATTGCAAAGCGTTTAAACATAGCTAAAATCTTAAAAAAATCATCAAAACGTTGGGATGGTGGTTACGCAATGACTGGTATGTTTGGTCATGGAGATTCTTTTGTTTTAAGAGACCCTGCTGGTATTAGACCTGCTTATTACTATTCAGATGATGAAGTAGTTGTTGTAGCATCAGAAAGACCTGTAATACAAACAGTATTTAACGTTGATATTGAAAATGTTCACGAACTTAATCCTGGTGCAGCAATAATTGTTAAAAAAGATGGTAGTTCTTCTATTGAGCAAATTAAAGAGCCATTAGAGCGTAAAGCTTGTTCTTTTGAACGTATTTACTTTTCAAGAGGTAGTGATGCTTCTATTTATCAAGAACGTAAAGAACTTGGTCGTTTAGTAATGCCGCAAGTTTTAAAAGAAATTAAACACGACACTAAAAACTCTGTTTTTTCTTTTATTCCTAACACTGCTGAAACTTCATTTTATGGTTTAGTTGAAGCCGCGCAAGATGAATTAAACAAACAAAAAGAAGAAGCTATTCTTGCTCAAAAAGATGCTTTAACTAATGAGCGTTTAAACGAAATATTATCTCCTAAAATTAGAACGGAAAAAATAGCTATTAAAGATGCTAAACTTCGAACTTTTATTACGGAAGATAGTAGTCGTGATGATTTAGTTGCTCACGTTTACGATGTTACTTACGGAGTTGTTAAACCTGAAGATAACTTAGTTATTATTGATGATAGTATTGTTCGAGGCACAACCTTGAAAAAAAGTATCATTAAAATGATGGACCGCTTAAACCCTAAAAAGATTGTTGTAGTATCATCAGCTCCACAAATTCGTTTCCCTGACTGTTATGGTATTGATATGGCTAACATGGAGGGCTTAATTGCTTTTCAAGCAGCATTAGAATTACTAAAAGACAATGGTAATTATGGATTAGTAGATGAAATCTATAAAAAATGTAAAGCACAAGTTGATTTACCCGATTCTGAAGTAATCAATTTTGTAAATGAAATTTATAACAGTTTTACTGATCAAGAAATTAGTGATAAAATAGCAGTGCTACTTACTGAAGAATCTGTTACAGCCGAAGTGAAGATTATTTACCAAAGTGTTGCTAATTTACACAAAGCCTGTCCTGATAATTTAGGAGATTGGTACTTTACTGGTGATTACCCAACTGTTGGAGGTAACAGGGTGGTAAACAGAGCTTTCATTAATTTTTATGAAGGAAATAAAGAGCGAGCTTACTAAATATAAGCTCGTTTAAAGTGAATAATATCAAATTGAACGGCAATATATACACTTTAACTAGTATTGTAGTCGTTCAGCTATTAACTAACTAAAAATACTTATAAGAGTTGTATCTTTACAATACCATAACATAAGTAGGTTAAGTTAATGGTAGATTTGGGGCAAAAAAGGTATACAATAGTATACCTTTTTTATTTGTCTAATTTTAAGCTTTTTAACAATTTTTTTAACTTCTTATTAAAACTAAATATAAATAGTTTTCGTTAAAAAAACTCTGAAACATCTAACTCGTATCTGTAGGAAAAAACAACATCCTAATTTATCCAAAAAGATGACTTACAACGTCTTCAATTCGAGCAATTTTGATTAACTCGATGCCTGGTTTTGAAATACCCACTTTAGAATACTTTGAAATAAATATTTCCGAAAAACCTAATTTTTCTGCTTCTTGTATACGCTGGTCAACTCTGCTTATTGGTCTAATTTCTCCAGCCAAACCAACTTCTGCTGCAAAGCAAACTCCTTTAGATAATGGAATGTCTTCATTTGAAGATAAAATAGCGGCAATCACTGCTAAATCAATCGCAGGGTCATCTACTGATATACCACCTGTAATATTTAAAAAAACATCTTTTGCTCCTAATTTAAAGCCTGCACGCTTTTCAAGCACTGCAAGTAACATATTTAATCTTTTAGAAGCATACCCCGTTGTACTACGCTGAGGCGTTCCATAAACAGCTGTACTAACTAATGCTTGTATTTCTATCATTAAAGGTCGCATACCCTCTATAGTAGATGCTATAGCTGTACCGCTTAACTCTTCATCTTTTTTAGATAGCAATAATTCACTTGGGTTATTTACTTGCCTTAAACCTTCTGATTGCATTTCATAAATTCCTAATTCAGCTGTAGAACCAAATCGATTTTTATTACTTCTTAAAATACGATATACAAAATTACGATCTCCCTCAAATTGTAAAACGGTATCTACCATATGCTCTAAAATTTTTGGGCCTGCAATGGTTCCGTCTTTAGTAATATGACCAATTAAAAGTACCGGAGTATTACTCTCTTTAGCAAATTTAATAAGCTCGCTAGTACATTCTCGTATTTGCGAAATACTACCAGGGCTACTTTCTATATAATCGGTATGCAAGGTTTGTATAGAGTCAATAACTAAAACATCTGGTATTGTTTTAGCAATTTGTTTAAATATATTTTGTGTTTTTGTTTCGGTTAGAATAAAACAATTATCTGTTTTTGTCTGCATACGTTCTGCACGCATTTTTATTTGTTTCTGACTTTCCTCTCCAGAAACATAAAGTGTTTTATAAGGTAAATTCAGTGCTATTTGTAATAACAAAGTACTTTTTCCAATACCTGGTTCTCCACCTAATAAAGTTAGTGACCCTGGTACTAAACCTCCACCAAGAACCCTATTAAACTCCATATCTCCCGTATCATATCTATGATCGGCAGTTGTATCTATTTCTGATATTTTTAATGGCTTAGATGCTCTCTTTATTTTCGTATCATCTTCTTTCCAAACAACTTTTTCTTGTTTTTCAACAACTTCTTCAGCTATAGTGTTCCATTCTTTACAACTTGTACATTGCCCTTGCCATTTTGCAAATTGAGTACCACAAGATTGACAATAAAAAGTAGTTTTAGTCTTAGCCATAAAATTAAAATTATTTAAAAAAACGAAAATACAAAATATGAAAGCTAAGAACAGGGTTACTAAATATTAAAAGAAATAACACATTTATTAAAACCTTACAAAAAACTTAAATAAACAGAGATAATATTAAATTATTTAATAAAATTGTAAGCTTTTATCAAAATAAAGACTACTGTATTATTAAAAATTTATACTATGATAAAAAATATTACAGAAATAGACAAAGATTCAATATCGAACTTAACTTTCCCTAATGAAGAAGTTTTAACTACCAAAGAAGCTAAAAAAAACAGAAGAAGCTGTTTACAAAGAGCTGTCGTTTTAGGTAATATTTACCATACTAAAATGAAGATTATTTTTAAAGATAGTGTTGGTCTAAAAAAAGTAAATACAACTATATGGGCTCAAACAGAAAAGTATATAGTTTTAAAAAGCTCTAAGTTAATACCACTTAATAGAGTAGTAGATATATATTAAAAAAGAGTTATGCATTATAATTTAAAAAATTAAAAGGCTTAAGAGTTTATCTTCTTAAGCCTTTTAATTTTCTTTTAGTACCCCATTTCTGGTCTTACTCTTGCTAGTGTTTTATTTGCAACAGCTGATGCTTTGGCTGCTCCTACCTTTAATGCTTTTTCAACCTCTTCAGGGTTTTCAATAAAATAATTGAATTTAGCACGTTCTTTTTCAAAACGTTTTAAAACAGCTTCGTAAAGCGCTTGTTTTGCATGACCATAACCAAAATTACCTGCTAAATAATTAGCTCTCAAGGCTTCTATCTCTTCAGCAGAAGCAATTAATTTATATAATATAAACACGTTACAAACTTCAGGATCTTTAGGTTCTTCTAAAGGGGTGCTGTCCGTTGCAATACCCATAATTTGTTTACGTAACTTTTTTTCAGGTAAAAAGATATTTATAATATTCCCTTTAGATTTACTCATTTTTGAACCGTCTGTACCAGGAACATACATAGTATCGTTATTAGTTGTAGCTTCTGGTAAAACAAAAATTTCTTTACCTATTTGAGCATGAATTCTAGAAGCAACATCACGAGTCATTTCTAAATGTTGTAATTGATCTTTACCCACCGGAACCAATTCTGCATCATATAATAAAATATCTGCAGCCATTAGCATTGGATAACTAAAAAGACCTGAGTTAACATCACTTAACCTATCTGCTTTATCTTTAAATGAATGTGCTAACGTTAAACGTTGGTATGGAAAATAACAATTTAAATACCAGCTTAACTCTGTTACTTGTGGTATGTCACTTTGACGATAAAACACACTATTTTCAATATCTAAGCCACAAGCTAACCAAGTAGCAGCAGTATATAATGTATTTTCTTTTAATGTTTTTGCTTCTTTAATTTGTGTTAATGAATGTAAATCGGCAATAAATAAATACGATGTATTATTAGGGTCATTAGCCATTTTAATAGCTGGTATAATTGCTCCTAATAAATTTCCTAAATGCGGTATTCCCGTACTTTGTACCCCTGTAAGTATTTTTGCCATTATCGTTGTTTTGGGACAAATATAAACAGAAGTTGTGACAATATTTAACTAGTTTATTTTGTAAAGGATAACCTATTAAAAGTTATTGTAATAGAATGTATTTTTTCAACACAGCCATAAAACAATGCGTTTTGACCGTTTTTTAACACTTAAATAAACAAACACAGTATTTTTTGTTTACTAATGTGGTAAATTATAAGTGTTAATTAAAAAAAAAGAAAAAATGTTAGACTTATTAAAAAACTTAGCTGTAGAAAAATTAAAAGAAAAAATGTTACCTAATTCACTTGGAGTTGATGCTACTCAGGCTGCTGCTGAAGAAGGATCTTCGGAATTAATTAGTGGACTTTTAAGCCAAGTACAATCAGGAGACTTGAGTGCGGTTACTAGTTTATTTTCTAATGACGGTATTGCTACACAAGACAATGCTATTTTTCAAGGTCTAGTTGGTAAATTAAGTGGTGTTTTACAAAACAAAGGAATGTCAGTACAAGAAGCACAAACTGAAGCAAGTAATATTGCTCCTAGTTTAGTTGATGGTTTAAAAGAAAAGTTTGTATCTAACGACGCTTCTGATAGTGCTTTTGATATTAGTAATATTGGTAGCCTATTAGGCGGAGATACTTCAAGTTTACTAGATAAAGCCAAAGGTTTTCTAGGTTAATATTTTAAATAATAGATATAGAATAAAGCAGTTATGGGTAGTTCTATAACTGCTTTTATTTTTAATAATGCTTATTGAAGGTTTAACAAATTTTGTTTTTCTTTGAAACAAATTAAGATTCATGAAAATAATATTAAAACCATTTTATCTATTACTACGTGTATGGTTTTATTTAATGCTTGGCTTACCTTTAATTATTTTCTTTCCAATACTATTCGTTTTAACTTTAAAAGAAAAATGGTATCCTTATTTTTATAAATCAGCACGAATATGGGCAACATTTGTAATGTATGCTTCTGGTTTTTTTCCGTTAAGAAAAAATGGTGTTTTTCATAAAAAAGGAAAGAGTTTTATGTTTGTTGCCAACCATGTTTCTATGCTAGACATTTTATTAATGTTCTATACCGTTAAAAACCCTTTAGTATTTGTTGGAAAAAAAGAATTAGTAAAAATTCCGGTATTTGGTTTCTTTTTTAAGCAAACTTGCATAATGGTTGACCGTAACAGCAAAGAAAGTCGTAGAGATGTTTTTAAACAAGCTGAACATAAAATTGCACAAGGTTACAGTATTTGTATTTTTCCTGAAGGTGGTGTTCCTGAAGATGAAACACTCTTATTAGATGAATTTAAAGATGGTGCATTTAGGCTAGCTATAAATCATCAATTACCGGTTATATCATTGGTTTTTCCGGATAATAAAAAGCGTTTTTCTTATACTTTTTTTAGTGGAAGTTTAGGTAAATCTCGTTCTTATATTTTAGCAGCTACTCCTGTTAAAGGATTATCTCTTAACAAGAAAGCAGAATTAAAAAATAAAGTTCGAAATCAAATTTTAGAAAAACTTCAGCAATTTTAAAGATTATAAATTAGTTATCATTTTCTCGAAAGCTTCAGGAGTTATGGCATTATCTACATTATAATCGCCAATTTTAGTTCTTCTTAAAACTACTAAATGCCCTCCGCTATTTAAAGCTTTTCCAAAGTCATGGGCTAATGAACGTATATAAGTTCCTTTACTACAAACAACCCTAAATTCTACTTTATAATTTTCTAAATCAATAGATGTTATTTCAAATTCCTTAATTTCTATTTTACGAGAAGCCACTTCAACTTCTTCTCCTTTACGAGCGTACTCATATAAACGTTTACCGTCTTTTTTTAATGCTGAAAAAACAGGAGGAAATTGATCTATCTCTCCAATAAACTGTTCGGTAGCTTTAACGATACTTTCTTTAGTAATATGGTCTGTTGGATAAGTTTGATCTACTTCTGTTTCTAAATCGTACGATGGCGTTGTGCCACCTAAATTAATTGTACCTGTATATTCTTTAATTTGTCCCTGAAGTTCGTTAATTGTCTTCGTGAATTTACCTGTACATATTAACAATAAACCGGTAGCTAAAGGGTCTAGTGTACCTGCATGGCCAACTTTAATTTTTTTAATATCAAATTGCTTTCGTATTAACCAACGTAATTTGTTTACAACCTGGAATGAAGACCATTCTAAGGGTTTATCAATAAGTAAAGTTTGTCCATTCAAAAAATCATCTACACCCATCAAAACAAAAATTTATTATAAAAACACTTTTAATTACGCTAAGCCTACTGCAATTGCAATAATACCTACCACTAAACAATACAATGCAAAGTACGTTAACTTACTTTTTTTTACCAAAGCAATCATCCATTTGCATGCAAAATATCCACTTATTAAAGCTGCTACAAAACCAACTATTAAAACAATGCTATTTTCTGAACTTGTAGTTATGGCACCATCTAGAATATCTTTAGCTATTTTTCCAAAAATTAAAGGAATTACCATTAAGAAAGAAAAACGTGCTGCTTTAGATTTATCATTACCCAACAGCACTGATGTAGCAATAGTAGAACCACTACGAGATATACCAGGTAGCATTGCAATTGCTTGAGAGATTCCAATAACAATACTATTACCAAAACTTACTGGTTTATTAGTGTTTTTAGCTTTATCGGCCATCCATAAAAGTATCGCTGTTATTAAAAGCATAAACCCTACAAATGCAATATTACCTCCGAAAAGTTGTTCTAATTGTTTTTCAAAAAATAGACCAATTACTACTGCCGGTATAGTAGATAGCATAATTTTAGCAGCAAACTGTGTTTCTTCGTTCCAAGTAAATTTTAAAAGACCTTTTATTATTTCTAAAATATCTTTACGGAAAACAATAACGGTACTAATTGCTGTTGCAAAATGTAATACGATAGTAAATAATAAAGACTCTTCTCCTACCGATGTGTCTCCTAAAATAGCTTTACCTAATTCTAAATGACCACTTGATGAAACTGGCAAGAATTCTGTTAATCCTTGGATTATTCCGAGAATAATTGCATCAAAAATTTCCATTAAATTATTTTTTATCTGGGTTTAATAAAATTGCATAAACTTCAATTCCAAAACCAATAAGCACTAAAGTAGGTGCCAAACGAATACGTTGAAAATTATATATAGCCGGGTTAAAAACATTAGGATCATCACTACCACCACCAGACATCAATATAAAGCCTAATGCTATAAAACCAACACCAATAAGCATAAACAGGTAATTCTTTTTTCCGAAAATAAATGTTTCAGTTGGTTCTATATTTTTATTGTTCTTTTCTTTATTCATCTGTTAATTCATTAAAAATTACCTTAGTACCTACACTTAATTTAGAAATATGAGGGAATACTCCATCAGTACTAAATGGTGTCCAACGATTAATATGGTATAAAGTAACTTCTTTATTTAATATTTGGTCACTAACCAATTCTGGGTTTAAGCCTTCTTTTAAAGCATTGTTAATATAATATGAATGCTCATCATTTTTTAAAGTAATATTTAAATCGCCCCCAGTAGCTTTTTCTATTTTTTCAACTATACCTTTTACAGAATTTACATCGGAAATAGAAACATTACGAATTGGCTTAAAAGTAATAAAAGCCAAATACATAACTACTATAAAAAGTAATGAACTAATTCCGAAATATATGCGCTTAAACATTTTTAAAAAATATAGAAATTAATAATAAAGTTCGTCTGTTTGTAAACCTAGAAAACGCTGCGCTGCAAAAAAAGTGCTAATTAAAGTAATTAACAAACCTAACATAAAAACTCCTGCAAAAAGCAATACTATAGTCATCTGATCTTTCAATAGTTCTAAATTAATAAAAGTCTTATCTAAGTAATATAATACTAAAGCCATTCCTGCTAAAGCTAATATTCCTCCTATAATTCCTAATTTTATATTTAAGAAGATAAAAGGTTTTCTAATAAACGACTTTGTTGCCCCTACCATTTGCATAGTTTTTATGGTAAATCGTTTAGCGTAAATTGTTAATCGGATTGAATTATTAATTAACAATACTGCTATTAATGTAAACACCCCACATATTGCCAATACCCAAACACTTATTTTTTTAATGTTATCGTTTAGCAAGCTAATTAACGGTTTATCATAAACAACCTCATCAACAAAATTTTTTGTTATTATATCATTTACAAAAGAATCTATTTTATTTGTCGAAACAAAATCAGCATTTAGGTGTACATCCATAGAGTTTTGAAGTGGGTTTGTTCCTAAAAAAGAAATAAAATCTTCTCCAATATCTCTACTATGAATTTCAGCAGCTTCTTCTTTTGAAACAAAAGTTACACTCTTAACCGCTTCTGATAATTTTAATTTTTTTGATAATTGAGTTACTTCAACTTCTTTAGCAGCATCCTTAAGAAAGATCGTTAATGTTATTTGTTCTTTAAAATGGTCCGTTACTTTTTTGCTGTTTAAAACTAGTAGCCCTAATAAACCTACTAAAAATAACACCAACCCTATGCTTAGTATAACTGAAAAGTAAGACGTTATAAGTCTTCTTTTTTGGTATTTTTCAAATTTTGATGCCATAAATATTTTAAGCTATATAATGCCTGCTAATTTAAGAAAACGAAATGAAAGGTTTTATATTTTAAGGTAAGTGCTTTACAATTAAATTATTTAAATTATAATAATAGTTGTTTTTTAAACTACTTTTAAACCTAAATAAATATACAATGAACCTTATTAAGCATTCAATCTTACTACTTATTATTAGTTTATCTACTGTTTCTTGCAAACAAACAGTAAATAACTTAGATCCTAAATTATCACCTTCTAAAAACTTTGATCTTTCTAGTTGGAAATTAACTTTACCCTCAGATACCGACTCTAATGGTAAAGCTGATAACATTAGTGAACTAAAACTAAATGACGATTACGAAAACCCAAAGTACTTTTTTACAGGAAACGATGGTGGTATGGTTTTTAGGTGTCCAGTAAAAGGTACCAAAACAACTAACACTAAATATGCTCGTACAGAATTACGAGAAATGTTACGAAAAGGAGATAAAAAAATTAAAACCAAAGGAGTTTCTAAAAATAACTGGGTTTTCAGTAGTGCGCCCCAAGCTGATCTTAAAAATGCCGGAACAATTGATGGTACAATGACAGCTACTTTAGCTGTAAACCATGTTACAACTACTGGTGAAAAAAGCCATGTTGGAAGACTTATTATTGGACAGATTCATGCGAATACCGATGAGCCTATTCGTATTTATTATAGAAAATTACCTAATAATGAATTGGGTTCTATTTATTTTGCTCATGAAAAAAATCATGCGAAAGACACTTATATTAATATGATTGGTAGCCGATCAAGTGGTTTAAAAAATCCTGAAGATGGTATTGCTCTTAATGAAAAATTTACCTACACAATTAAAGTAATTGGTAATGAAATGTGGGTAACAATTTCTAGAGAAGGTAAAGAAGATATTGAACAATATGTAGACATGAGTCAAAGTCTTTATGATGAAGGCGGACAGTATATGTATTTTAAAGCAGGTATCTATCATACAAATAATACTGGTAATGATGATGATTATGCACAAGCTACTTTTTATAATTTAGAAGTTAAACACTAGATTAATCTTTAAAAAAAAAGGGTTGGTAATATATTACCAACCCTTTTTTTATATTCAAAATATTTTAAAATAACTCTTATAAAAACTTAGTAAAGTTACCAGCTTCCTCCAGCTCCTCCTCCACTAAAGCCTCCTCCACCAAAGCCACCTCCGAAACCTCCACCAAAGCCTCCGCTTGATGAACCTCCAAAACTTCCGCTTCCGCTATAGCCTCCACGCCCCATGTTACTTAATATAATAATATCTAGTAAACTTTGAGCTTTTCTATTTCTTCCTCTACTATTATGGTCATCATCATCTTTTCGTTTTTTTGACCAAATAATGAATAAGAAAACTGCTAATATTATAAAGAACATAAAAGGAAAGTCGCTCTCATTTCCTGCTAGTTTATTACGAATACGAGTTCCTTTATACGTTCCGCTAAGCTTTTGAATAATTACATTGACTCCTTTATTTAAACCTTGAAAATAACTTCCTTTTTTAAATTCAGGAATCATTATTTGTCGCGCTATTTCTCCAGATTCACCAGCTGTTAAATATTGCTCTACCCCGTAACCCGGAGATATATGAATTTCTCTGTCATTTTTAGATAATAAAATCATTACTCCATTATCTTTTTCGGCATCACCTATACCCCATTTATGAGCCCAACGTGGTGTTAAAACTCCAATAGATTCCCCTTGTAAACTCTCTATAGTTGCTATTACTATTTGAGTACTTGTAGTATCTGAATAACGAATAAGTTTAGTATCTAAAGCTTTTTCTTCAGCTGCACTTAAAATATTTGCATAATCATAAACAGCTACTTGATCTGTATTTTTTTTGGGTTTGGCTGGTATATTATATTGTGCACCTGCTGTTGTTACAAAAAAGTAACAGACCATTAAATTTACTACTTGTAATAACTTATTCATTAAGCTTTAGATATTTCGTCTGAAAGTTCATTCTCATCATTAACATCCCAAAGAAAATGTTGTTTTAATACTCTACCAATTTCTTTAATACCATCAATTAAACCTTGATCAAATTTTCCTTGTTTAAAGTTTTTTTGAATTAAATCGCGAGTAGAATTCCAAAAATCAGCACCCACAATGTCATTTATACCTCTATCACCATAAATCACAAATTTTTTGAGATTTACTGCTATATATAAAATAACCCCATTTTCTTGTTTGGTGTTATCCATTTTTAATAAATGAAATACTTCTTGTGCACGTTTATACACCTCTTTATTATCATATGATTCTAAGTGTACACGTATTTCACCTGAAGTAGCTTTTTCGGCAATACGAATAGCTTCTACTACCTTTTCTTCTTCTTTTACACTTAAAAAGGCTTCTGCTCTACTACTCATTTATTTAAAATTGAAGTCTACCTCTACTGGCTTTTCAGCTCCTGCTTCTGATTTAAAATACGGTTTAGCATCAAAACCAAAAATTTTAGCTGCTATAATGGTCGGAAATTTTCTAACCATTACATTAAGTATACCTGCCTTTTCATTAAATCTAGTACGTGCTGTTAAAATTTGATTCTCCGTGCTAGCTAGTTCATCTTGTAGTTTCAAAAAGTTTTGATTGGCTTTTAAATCAGGATAACGTTCTACCGTTACTAACAAACTTTTCAATGCTCCACTTAATCCTCCTTGTACTTTATTAAACTGTGCTAATTGCTCTGGTGTTATATTAGAAGGGTCTATATTAATTGAAGTTGCTTTTGCTCGTGCATTTATAACATCAACCAAAGCACCTTTTTCATAATCTGCAGCTCCTTGAACTGTTTTTACTAAATTTCCAATTAAATCGTTTCTACGTTGGTAAGCTACTTCTACATTTGCCCATTCTTGTTCTACTCCTTCATCTGCGTCAACTAGACCATTATACCCACATGAATTCAATGAACATGCTAATAAAATAAGTGCTGTAATTCTAATAAAAAATTTCATAGTTAGTTTAAGTTGTGTTTATAAATTCGATTTAAGTTCTTCTAAGGCCGATTTAACTTTGTTTAGTTTTCTAATAATTTCGAAATTATCTAAGGTTTCTTTTTTCTTATTTCTTAAATGTGTTTTAGCACCTTCTAATGTATAGCCTCTTTCTTTTACCAAATGAAAAATCAACTCTATGTTTTTAATATCCTCTTTCGAGAAATAACGATTTCCTTTAGCATTTTTTTTAGGTTTAATAACCGAAAATTCCGATTCCCAAAAACGTATTAAAGAAGCATTAACATCAAAAGCTTTCGCTACCTCACCAATACTATAGTATAATTTATCTGGAAGATTTAAATGCATATTAATCTAATGATTGGTTCACTTCTTTCGATTTTTCTAATAAAGTTGCAAATTCTTCAGCCGATAAATTTCCGTAATAGAAATTAATAGGATTAATCTGTTTTTTATCTTTCAATACCTCGTAATGTAAATGTGGAGCTTCTGAACGACCAGTACTACCTACAAAACCGATTATATCTCCTCTTTTTACTTTTTGTCCTTTTTTAACATTGTATTTATGTAAATGTCCAAAAAGGGTACTATATCCAAAACCATGTTCTATACGAATATGCTTACCATATCCTGAAGAACGACTATCTGCTCTTTTAACAACACCATCACCTGTTGCAAAAACAGGTGTTCCTCTTGGTGCCGAAAAATCCATTCCTTTATGCATTTTTCTTGCTTTTGTAAAAGGATCTGTTCGCATTCCAAAACCTGAAGACATACGTTTTAAATCTTCATTTCGTACGGGCTGTATAGCTGGTATCGATGCTAATAGTTTTTCTTTCTCTTTAGCTAAACTAGCAATTTCATCAAGAGATTCAGACTGAATACTAATTTGCTTACCTATTTGATCAACTCTACTGTGGGTTTGCTTTATTAATTCTGAATTTTCAAAACCATCAAATTTACTATAGCGGTTTACACCACCAAAACCAGCTTTACGTTGTTCTTTAGAAATTGGCTCTGCTTCAAAATATAAACGATAAATACTATTATCACGCTCAGCAACTTCATCTAAAACACGCTCTTGCCTATCCATTTTATTGTTCAGCATTTTATATTGCTGTTCCATATTTCTTAACTCTCTTCTATAGGTTTTTTCTTTAGGTGTTTCAATACCAGGTATAGAATAATATATTGCCAACAATATAAAAGCCGCTCCAAAAAGACCTAAAACACTAAAAAGCGCAATACTCCATTTGCGCCCTTTATTAGCTTCAATTTTTCTATAAGAAAGAGTTTCACTATCGTAGTAGTATTTAACCTTTGACATAATTTAAAATATACTATTTTTGCAGAATGCTACAATAAGCATTTCCGTAATGAGTAATTACCAAAGATAATAATTTGTATACAAGTGCACATTGCCTTGTAATAGTATCTTTGGAATGCCATAAATGGACATTAAATTATAACACCAATTTTTGATGAAATCGCAAGACATCCGTAAACAATATTTAGAATTTTTTGAATCTAAAAAGCATAGCATTGTACCATCAGCACCAATGGTTATTAAAAATGACCCAACGCTAATGTTTACTAATGCCGGAATGAACCAATTTAAAGAGTTCTTTTTAGGTAACGGAACACCAAAAAATAATCGTTTAACAGATACTCAAAAATGTTTACGTGTTAGTGGTAAACATAACGATTTAGAAGAGGTTGGTATGGACACTTATCACCATACTATGTTCGAAATGTTGGGTAACTGGAGTTTTGGAGATTATTTTAAAACAGAAGCCATCCAATGGGCTTGGGAGTTATTAACTGAGGTTTACGGAATTGACAAAGACATATTATACGTTTCGGTATTTGAAGGAGCTGATGAAGATGGTTTAGGAATGGACCAAGAGGCTTACGATTTATGGAAAGCAATTGTTCCTGAAGATCGTATTATCATGGGTAATAAAAGTGATAATTTTTGGGAAATGGGTGATCAAGGACCATGTGGACCGTGTTCTGAAATACATGTAGATATTCGTTCGGCTGAAGAAAAGGCTAAAGTTTCAGGTCGTGATCTTGTAAATATGGATCATCCACAGGTAGTCGAAATTTGGAATTTAGTATTCATGCAGTTCAACCGTAAGGCGGATGGATCTCTTGAAAAATTACCTGCGCAACACGTGGATACCGGAATGGGATTTGAACGTTTATGCATGGTACTACAAGATGTAAAATCGAACTACGATACGGATGTATTTATGCCTCTTATTTCTGAAATAGAAAAAATTACTAATTCAGTTTATGATAAAGATAGTCTACCTACTAATGAAGATGGTAAAGTAAGTGTAGCTATCCGTGTAATTGCCGATCATTTAAGAGCTGTTGCTTTTTCAATTGCCGATGGTCAATTGCCAAGTAATAACGGAGCAGGTTATGTTATTCGTAGAATTTTACGAAGAGCAATACGTTACGGATTTACATTTTTAGATACTAAAGAAGCTTTTATCTATAAGTTAGTTGATACTTTAAGTGCGGAACTAGGAGATGCTTTCCCAGAATTAAAATCGCAGAAAAACTTAATTACCAACGTAATTAAAGAAGAGGAAAACTCTTTCCTTAGAACCTTAGATAAAGGGTTAATTAGATTAGATTCTATTATTGCTGAAACAAAAGGAGATACCATTTCTGGTGAAAAAGCTTTTGAACTTTACGATACTTTTGGTTTCCCTATTGATTTAACAGCACTTGTTTTAAGTGAAAAAGGATATAAATTAGACGAAGCAGGTTTTTATGCAGAGTTACAAAAGCAAAAAGACCGTTCACGTGCTGCTGCTAAAGTTTCAGCTGGCGACTGGCAAACATTAATTGCTGGAGCTGATGAAACTTTTATTGGTTACGATAGCCTTAAGGCAGAAGTAAAAATTACGCGTTACCGTAAAGTAGAAAGCAAAAAAGATGGTGAATTATTCCAATTAGTATTAAACCAAACGCCTTTTTATCCTGAAGGTGGTGGACAAGTTGGAGATAAAGGTTATTTAGAAGCTAGTAACGGAGATAAAATTTCTGT
>CAZJGP010000112.1:0-2540 GCA_964545595.1 uncultured Flavobacteriaceae bacterium
CTAAAAAAGGATTTGTTGTTGATATTACAATTCCGTATAACAAGTAAAACGTATGAATATTTTAATTGTTGATGATCATTCTATTTTAGAAGAAGGTGTAAAAAAAAAGGTTTTAAAGATTTTTTTAAATGCTACTTGTTATTTTGCAAACAACACTAAAAGTGCTATTGCAAAAGCGAAAGAAATAAATTTAGATCTTATTTTATGCGATTTAGAATTTAATAACGATGTAGCCGATGGGTTTTTTATTATTAAAAGTATGCTGAATTTTAACCCAAAAACCAAAGCCATTGCTTACACCAATTACAACTCTTATAGAATTATGAAGAAAGCTTTAAACAGTGGTTTTTTAAGTTTTTTAGACAAAGGATGTTCTTCTAAAGAGTTTGAAGAAACCTTGTTAAATGTACTAGAAAAAGGTGCTTACAAATCTAAAACTATGTGTAAATTATATAAAAACAGAAACGAATATACACGTTCTATTTTTATCAATTCTATTTATGGTATTTCTGAGTTAAGCGAAAAAGAACTAGAGCTTACGTTATTGTCTAAAAAAACTACAAACAGGCAAGAGTTATCAAAAATAATGAAAAAATCACCTTATACCATAGATACACATTTTAAAAGAATCTGTAAAAAATTACAACTACAACACAGAAAAGAAGTTGCTTTTTTTAGTGCAGAATTTTACGAAGAACTGTTAAAAGCTCAAAAAGAAGCGTAAAAAAGATTTTTTACGCTTCTTTAGAATGTGTAGTATAAATTCTCCATTTTTCTAAACAATCTTTAAAATCTTTAGGAATTTCTGAATTAAAACGCATAAACTTTCCATTTTCTGGATGCGTAAAACCTAACGTTTTTGCATGCAGGGCTTGTCTAGGTAATACTTTAAAACAATTCTGAACAAACTGTTTGTACTTGGTAAATGTAGTCCCTTTTAAAACCTCATTTCCTCCATAACGTTCATCATTAAAAAGTGTATGACCAATATGTTTAAAATGTGCTCTAATTTGATGTGTTCTACCTGTTTCTAATTTACATTGTACTAACGTAACATACATAAAACGTTCTAAAACCTTAAAATGTGTAACAGCATGTTTTCCAAAATTTCCTTCAGGAAAAACACTCATTTGCAATCTGTTTTTTAAACTTCGCCCAATATTACCTTCTATAGAACCTTCGTCTTCTTCAATATTTCCCCAAACCAATGCATAATATAAACGTTCTGTAGTTCTATTAAAAAATTGTTTAGATAAATGGATCATTGCCTTTTCTGTTTTGGCAATAACCAATAAACCACTAGTATCTTTATCTATTCTGTGTACTAAACCAGGTCTTTCATTGCTATTTGTGGGTAAGTTTTCTATGTAATGTAGTAAGCCATTTACTAAAGTACCTGTATAATTTCCGTGTCCAGGATGCACAACCATTCCAGCTACTTTGTTAACAACAATAACGGCATCATCTTCATAAATAATATGAATAGGTAAATCTTCTGCAACTAATAATTGTTTGTGTGGCGGATAGCTTAAAACAATTTTTATAACGTCTTTTGGTTTTACTTTATAACTAGATTTTACAGCAACTTCGTTTACTAAAATAGCACCTTTTTTTGCAGCTTCTTTAATTTTGTTTCGGGTAGCATTTTCTATAAAATTCATTAAAAATTTATCTACCCGTAATGGTTCTTGACCTTCTGTAGCTGTAAAACTATAATGTTCATAAAGTGCTTCTTTTTTTTCTACTTCATCTTTAGGGTTTTCCATTATTTAAGTTGCATTTTATGTGTAATTTTATTTTGTAATTTAAATACACAAAGTACTAATTACCTTTTCCATCGCCCAAAATTAATTTAACTTTAGAGTTTAGCGGCAACTTTTTATTAGGCTGTATTTTTTTACCGTTATGTTTTAAACCACGAACTACATCTTTTCCTGCATCTGGTATAAGTTCAAAGGTTTTTTCTACAGCAAAGCCAACAGAACGCAATTGTGTAATTGCCTGCCTTTTTGTTTGTCCGTTTAAATTAGGAATAGTAATGTCTCTAAATTTAGAAGGATTTAAAGTGATATAAATTTTTCGTTTTTCTTTTACAAAATCTCCTGCTTCAGGATTTTGTTCTATCACAGATTTTTTAGGCAATTTAGGATTAAATCTAGCGCTATCAATTACAATAAAATCTAAATTTAACGCTGTTAAGGTTTTTTGAACTTCTGTTAAAGACATTTTTTGCAAGTTAGGGACTTGTATTTTTTGATTATGATTTGTAGTATATTCTAACCAAAATTTTAGCAAAAACAAGACTACAATCCCTCCTAAAACAGCAATTACAATTTGCTTAAAAAACGTTTTACTTATTAAAAATTGGAAAAGAATCATTTTTATAGTGTTAAATTCTTACAAAGATATAAAACTAAAAGTTCGTATACTTAGAAATTTTTATTGCAATTTAGATTCAAAATCAGCAAGTTTTTGTTAGTATTTTCAATTTATATAAAACAGAAATACAAAAAATTATTGTATTTTTTTCCAAATACTAG
>CAZJGP010000113.1:0-3609 GCA_964545595.1 uncultured Flavobacteriaceae bacterium
GAGGCACTGTAATTCTTTTTTGTTCTTAACATAATTCAAAGTTAAATTATGTAACCCAATATCTCTTAACTCTGTGTCCTAACAAATGTAGTAAGTCCAAGTAGTTAATAACCCCGAAATAATTCAAACTATTGAAGATAATATTACAGCATTAAATGTTCTTATAAGTAATGATGTTGTAAGTGTATTAGATGTTTTAATTACAGTAAGCGATAACGATGGTGATTAAAAATGAGAATATTATGAAAAATTAACGTTTGTCAATGCTAAGTAATTTTATAATTAACTTAATTTTATAAAAAAAAATATCGGTTTATGAAACTTCTAAATAAATATGATGCTCAATTAGCAAGGCACGCTAAAGAAACTCAGCAGATGAATTTACCATTATTAAGCTGGGATTTTCATTTGAATAATTTAAATGAGTTGTCTAAAACTTTTAATGATATTTTTGCAATTAAGAAAATAACAAACAAATTAACTGTTAGTGTAGATTTAATAAAAGAGTTTAAAGATAATTCTAAAGTTATAGTTATTACGAGTCCTGATTTAGAAATTGAATTTGCATCGTCGAATATATTAGAAATGACAGGTTATTTGCCATCAGAATTGATAGAGAATTCTCCAAAAATGTTTCAAGGTGAAAACACTGATGATATTGTTTCAAGAACTATAAGAAATAAAGTTAATAGAAAACAATCCTTTGAAGCGGTGCTTTTAAATTATAGAAAAGATAATTCAGAATATAATTGTCAAATTAAAGGATACCCTATCTTTAATAAAAAAGGAGCTCTTATAAAATATGCTGCCGTAGAACAAGAAGTAGCATAATACAATAGTAAAAGAAAAGAAAAGCCGATTATTTAATAATCGGCTTTTTTTATATAGACAAGTTTCCTAAAAACTTTACTATTTTTACTAATAGATCTTTTAATGATTAAAAAAGCTTTTATGAAATACGCAAACTCTATTCTGGAAACAATAGGTAATACTCCATTAATTAAATTAAATAGAGTTGTTAATGATATTCCGTGTTTAGTTTTGCTTAAAAATGAAGCAATGAACCCTGGTAATTCTGTAAAAGATAGAGCAGCAAATTATATGGTTGCTAAAGCAGAAGAGACAGGAGCGCTTTTAAAAGGAGGAATAATTATAGAAGCTACTTCTGGTAATACCGGAATAGCTTTGGCAATGGTTGCAGCAGCTAAAGGTTATAAAATGATTTCTGTTTTAACAGATAAACATAGTGCTGAAAAAGTAGCAACATTAAAAGCTTTAGGTAGTAAGGTTATTATTTGCCCATCAAATGTTAAACACAACGAGTCACGCTCACAATATTCGGTAGCAAAACGTACTCATGAGCGTACACCCAATTCATGGTTTGTTAACCAACATAATAATCAAAGTAACGTTCAATCACATTATAATACTACTGGTCCCGAAATATGGGAACAAACCGAAGGTAAGGTAACACATATTATAGCTGCAGTTAGTACTGGTGGTACTTTATGCGGTACTGCTAAATATTTAAAAGAACAAAATGCTAATATTAAAATATGGGCAATAGATGCTTATGGCTCCGTATTAAAAAAATATAAGGACACAGGTATTTTTGATGATAACCAGGCTTACCCATATCAAATGGAAGGAATTGGAGCTGATTTTATTCCGAAAATATTAGATTTTGAGTTAATAGATGGGTTTATAAAAGTTACTGATAAAGATTCTGCATTATTAACACGAGATTTAGCAAGTAAAGAAGGGCTTTTTTTAGGTAATACAGCAGGAGCAAGTATTAAAGCTGTACACGATCTAAAAAATCAATTCACTAAAGACGATGTGGTAGTTGTAATTACAAATGACCACGGAAGTAGATATTTTAGTAAAGTGCATAATGAAGATTGGATAGATAAACAGGGGTATTTAAAGAAGCCAGCAACAACTGCTGTAGATTTAGTTAAAGATATAAAGACTGATGTAATTACCGTTAAGACTACAGAATTAGTTGCTCATGCAGTAGAGCGTATGCGTAAATATAAAATATCTCAAATACCAGTTGTAGATAATAAAGGCTTTGTTGGTTCGGTAGATGAAATGTCTTTATTTAAAGCTTTTTTAGATGATCACCGTAAAAACGATACGCCAATTGAATCTATAATGAATCCATCATTTCCAATAGTTAATTCATTCACTTCTGTAGAAGAAGTTACTGATTTAATAAGAAAAGGTAACACGGCAGTTATAGTGGCTTTAGATAATGAAAAGCATGGTATTATTACCAAGTCTGATGTAATTAACCATATTCAGTAAAAGTTAAACCAAAAGAGAAGAAGATGAAAACGGTAGATGATTGGTTACAAAGTTCTATAGATATTACAAGAAAATCTAAAGAACCTTATCGTAGTAACTTTGAGTTTGAATTAAAGGCAAGAAAAGAGTTGGTTAATAAAGATCAATTAGAGCCGTATAAAATTTCGGCAATCCAAACACCAGGTACATATAAAATTATGGGGCAAAACCCTGATGATCCTGAATCTTGTTATATAGGTAATGTTATTATAGAGTTTGTTGAAGAAAAATGGTTGGCAACTTGGTATATTTCTGGAGCTACCCATTTTGCTTATGGTATGCAGGTAACAGATAATATACTGGTATTTAATTTTTCTTACATGGATAATGAAGAAGGATTGCATACAGGTTTAGTATCCTATGTCTTTTTATCAGAAACGATAGTCCATGGAGAATGGATTGAAGAAGGGTTTTCAGAAAAAGGATTAGAAGAATTAAGAAAAGTAAACGAAACCGAATTAGAATCAGGTGATGGTTATGATGCTAATTTAGGTTTTAGTTTAAACTAATTTATAATAATAAATAAGAATAGATAATGATTTTAGATACATTGGAAAATGCAGACTTATATAAAAATTTAGATGCTAATTTAACTTTGGGGTTAGAATACCTAAAAAAAACTGATTTTAGCAAACTAGAAATGGGTAAATATGAAATAAAAGGCAATGAGGTTTTTGCTATTTTACAAGCATATAATACTAAAGCAGAAGCAGATTGTAAGTTAGAAGCTCATAAAAAGTATGTAGACATTCAATATATGGTTTCGGGTAAAGAAATAATGGGTGTTGTGCCTTTTGATAATCAAAAAATAACTAAAGATTTACCAGATAATGATGTTACGTTTTTTGAAGGAACTGGAGAGCCAATTCTTGTAAATGAAGGTAGTTTTACGGTTTTTTTTCAAACTGATGTTCATGCTCCAGGTATAAAAGTAACTACTTCTGAAAAAATAATTAAAGTGGTAGTAAAAGTAGCTTTAGCAGAATAATAAAGTTAATTTTTATGGAAACCATAAAAAAGGTTTCTGCTATTTTAGTGTTTAATGTATTTTTGCAATATGGGATTAACAAATAACGATATTTTTAAAAAATTACGAGTAGCGCATAAATTACGCGATACAGATATTATTGCCATTTGTAAGCTGGTAGACTTTAATGTTTCTAAAGGAGAGTTAGGTGCTTTTTTTAGAAGCGAAGATCATCCTAAATACATGGAATGCGGAGATCAAATTCTTCGTAATTTCTTAAATGGATTAGTAAT
>CAZJGP010000114.1:0-26280 GCA_964545595.1 uncultured Flavobacteriaceae bacterium
ACTATATGTTTTTTATTAAAAAAGGAGTAATCCGAAAAGCCTTAACAATAGAGTAGGAAATTTAAAAAATCAAAATTATGTCAAATACAATACCAGGAGGTTTTACACCTTTTACAGCAGAAATTTCAGCATCAGCACAAGAATCATTTAATAAAGCCTTTGAAATTTTTGTAGGAGTTCGTTATAGTGCAGTAGCAGTTTCAACGCAGATTGTAGCTGGTACAAATTATAAATTCTTTTGTAATACGCAATCAGTAACAGAAAATCCAATTCCAGGAATAGCAATAGTAAGTATTTATGTATCGCTAGAAGGAGAAGTACATATTACTCATATTCAAGCAATTTAAAAATAAAAATTATGCAACCAATTGAAACACCAATTAAAAATGTAACAGTATGTGCATATTTTAATCCTCTAGAGCCTTTAGAAGAAGTTGTTATAACTGGAGCATCAGGTACTTATTCAGTAGGAACGTTAACTGTAAATGTTTTTTATAATTTAAACTTAACTAGTGTAGATAAACTATTAGAAAAACTAACTGTTCATGGTAGATATTTTGCAACATGGGAGAATAGTGATGGTTCAATTTTTACATCCCCATGGATGTATTGTACTGATAATTCAAAAGCACCTAAATTTGGTCGTACAGTAACATTATTCGACTCGAAAGGTGAAACGCAAAACTTAGGTTTAATATCAGGTTCTATTGATTCTACAAAATATATAAAACTTTCGTCATTAAATGATATTACTGTTAGTCAGTTTTATAGTGGTTCAGCTATAGGGAGTAAAGTTTTAATAGAAAATGGAAAGGGAAATATTATAGCAACCAAAATAGGAACGCCTCATTTAATGGGTGTTGATATTACTGAAGGAACAAAAGTAGGAAGCTTAATAGTGGGTATGAAAGATATTGCTATATCAGGGAAAACTGATAAAGGAGAATCATATACTCAAACAGGTTTAACTGTTGTGTCATTAGGAGAAGATGTTGTCTTAATAAAAGAGTTTTTTTAATAAGATAAAATGGTATCAAAATAAAAAGCCTTGAAAATATTTATTTTCAAGGCTTTTTATCTTGATAAACTGATTTATAATTACTTGATCTTTTTTGCTTAAACAGCAACTCCATATTCTTTGATGAAAATATCCGGGTGTTTAAATCGTATTTGTCCTTTTCTGCGTTCAATTAATTCGTTTAATATTGGCCCATAGGCTGTTTTAGAAAACATTTTACGTATTCTATGAACCTGAACATTTAAATAATAAATATCAATTGATTCGTTACCTAATTCTTTTTGTAAAATATTTATTAAGTTTTCACATGGTATCCAACCTTTTTCTTTTTCTGAAAAAGTATTGCTAATAACGTCTTTATTTATTTGTTTCGCTAATAAATAAAAAGTATAATTCATCGTTTTCTTAGGTAATTTTAAAACTTCTCCATCCACTTTTATATCAATAGACACATGTTCGTAATCAGGACTAACTTCAAAATGAAATTCCAGTTGTTTTATTTCTTTTTTTGAAGATTGAGTAGACTCAAGGTTTTCATCAAATCCGAAAAACCAATTTTTACCATTACGTAATTTAATTTCATCATTATTTGCCAATAATTTAGATTTAGAACCTTCTTCTAACATCCATTGATTATTGGCAATCTTATAAATTAACAGTTTAGAATCTATACCTTCTAACTCTAAAAAAGTACTAGATATAAAAATAATTTCGTCATATTGATTATCAATTAAATAAGCACATGGCTCATCTAAATCAATAACTTCGTATTTACCTTGGTCAGAAACAGAGAATTCTATCAGATCCCCTTTTTTAAGTTCAACAGTTTTTTTTTGAATTAACTTGCCGTTAACTATAGTTCCGTTAGAACTCATATCGGATAAAGTCCATTTTTTACTATTGTATTCTATAACAGCATGCATTCTAGAACAATCAAATGAGTTAATAAATAAGTCGCATTTTTCTCTTAATCGACCTATTAAATGATAACTTTTTAAGATAACGTTTTTTGATTTTCCTATTCTACGTAGTATTGCCATAGTTATTTTTTTTATGCTTTTAAGCAATTTATATTTAAGTTCTAGATGCTTTAAATGTAATAGGCTTGCCGAGTGCTTTAAATAATTTAGACCATAATTGTGTTAATGTTGTTAAGTAACATTCCTTTTGATGAGATATATTGCCATTAATCAAATTATTAATAGAGTTTAAGTTGGCATTAATTCGCCATTGCATAATTTGTTGCTTTGAAATAGCATGTGTATTCTCAATTTTATAAACTTGTTGTTGACTATTAGATTTACTAGATATTAAATTATTCCAAATACAAGGACCATAAGTATTATTAAAAGTTAATGAACCTGTGGCAAATATTACTGTTATTTGGTGTCCTAAAGGAGAATCATTACTATCATCAATTTCACCTCGCCAACGTTGATATGTAATATTGCATAATATTCCGTTTAACGAGAAGGAAAAAATACTATAACCATTAGTTTTTAGTGTAGTGTTAATATTGAGTTTGTCTAAATTAAAGCTACCAAAAGTTTGCATAAGCATATCAAGTAAAGAATATAAAGTTCTACTGTTACAATAAGCATTTATAGCTAGAGCACGAGAATTACTATTTAATTTATTACATTTTTTAATAAACTCAAGGGCAGGAGGTAAGTAAGAGAAATGACTATTAATATGTAATTTCACATTGTTTTTATCAGCTATCTCATAAAGACTCTTATACTCGTTATTAGATAATGGATGCTCAATTAAAACATCTATTTTTTTAGATAATAATTTCTTTGTTATTTCAAAACTAGCTTTGCCTCCTATTGCTACACAAGCTAAATCAATTTGTTCTTCAATCTTATTTGCATCAGTATAAAAATTAACCCCAGCTTGTTCAGCAATTCTAATTGAATGTTTACTACCTCTTGCAAATACAGCTGTCAGCTCTAAATTTTCAGAAGCATAAATAGCAGGTAAATATGTTTGTCCGTATTGTGTACCGCACAATAGAACTTGTTTTTTTAATGTCATTATAAATACAAATCGATAGGGTTTAATTCTTCTTCTTCTAACTTAAAAGATAACCATTTCATTTTCACAGGAACATCATATAATCGTTCATTAGCTAATTGAGGCCAAAAATGACACAAACCTGGTACAATAACTTTTACAGTATGTAAAGGATTCTCAGGTCTTGTGTAATTAAGGACACAAACCTCATGTCCTGTAACTTGAATTAAATTTTTTAAATAAATTATATTTTCTTTAATATCAGCATTGTTTTTCCATTCAAAATCGCTTAGGTTTCGTTGAGATATTTTTTTTGCAGGTAATAAATAAGGTTGATTAGTAATAGCATTAAAATCGAATGGACCAGTAACTTTATCTTTTATCATGATTAATTGGTACATTTCTGTTAAAGCTCTTGAGCAGGCTATTGAAGGATTTAGGTGTGACCCAAAACCCATTACAAATTTGCCAGTAGTTTTATTTTTACCAACAGCTACAGTAGTCAATACTTTAATATCATTTGAAACATCTAATAGCCAATAGTCCCAATCATCTGCTAAAGTTTTATCAATAGTATCTATTTGTTCTTTAGGTACTACATATAAATTTATTCCAGGTCTAGGTATTTGATTATACCACCAAATAGCTACAGCATCTCTTTCTATAACCTCTAATAAACCTTGTAAAATAGCTTCTTCTTTACTATTACCAGCAGCATTTCCGTTATGAGAATACAAAGAGTAATAATGATCTTTATGTGGGGTATTTGCATAACAATAAGAAAAAGGAAAATAGGTATAGCTATTACGTGTTAAAGACCAACCTTTAATCCAATTTATAGGTGTTTTACTATCATAAGGTTTTACCCACTGAGGTCTTTTTAAACTAGTAGTATTATATTTTTCAAATTCTTTATACTGTTTTTTACTAAAAGGAGTTAATTTTTGAGGAATAAAAGCAGGGTAATCTAAATTTTTAGGAATATCAAATACATTTTTTTCAGTACCTTGAAACTGTGCGGCTTGTCTTTCTAAAGCTTCTCCTAAAGCACTAGTAATGGCTTGTTCGTTAGCAACTCCTTTACCTAGTGATAACTGAACAAAAGTATCTGCAGTTACCAATTGTTTTTGAAAACTATTTTGAAAATAAGCAGCTTGATAAATTGATAAACCGTTATTTGTATTATTAGATGTTAATTCTTTTAATTCTGCTATTAAGCCAGTTAAAGGGCTTATAATAGGTAACAATTTATCAATAGTTTCTTGCCTAGTACATTGCCTATACCCACCATCATTATCTAGTTTTTTTACAACACTTTCTAGTTGTATTTCTTGATCAATTTGTGTGTTATAATTTATTGGAGTTTGATGAAATGTACCTTTGTCATCAACATCATTATAAGTAAAAACTTTATCTGTAAAATTTAATACGTCCCAATTTGTTAAAAATTCTTTTTGAAAAATTTCGGCAACCTTTTTTTGTAACACAAGGTTTTTTAATACTGGAATTTTTACAGTTTGTTTTTTAATTCTAGACAACCATTCTCTAACCGGTTGATTTTGTTTTAGTCTATTTCGTAAAGAATTAAAAACAGAATTTGTTACAGGAGTAAGTACAGGGCCAATCATAGGATGTTCTCCTGATAATTGACATAAAATCCATGAGGTTTCCTGTTTATGGAAATTATTATTTATTTCAATTAATCTTTCATCAAGATAATCGTCAACTATTACTAAACAAATATTTTGGGGAATATTTAATGTTGAAAAATATGAGTGTAAAAATTCTTCGGTAACAATATTGCTAAGTAATAATACTGAATTACTATTAATAATAACTGTTTTATACGAAGTAATAAAATTAGGTTGTTTATACTCAAAAGTTTCTTGATCTTTTAATAAGATACCATTTTCTACAAGTTTATCAATTTGTTCAATAGCATTAATATTCGAAGATAAATTAGTTGAGCTAAAAATATAGTCTGATAATTTTCCACCTCGATTTATTATGGGAGATAATACGTTATAATCTTTTTTTGGAAACAAGTACTGTTTCTTACCCCCAAGAAACAGCACATGATCCGTATTAGCATCCTCTACAGTAAACTGAGGGTGCCACTTTAATTGATAATTTAATTTTGACATAATTTTTACTTAATTAAGAACAAGTAAAAGGGTAAGCAGGACCAGTAGCATTATAACGAGCAAGTGCTAAAGCTATATTGTCTTCTTGGTAATGCGTATTATTATTTAATTTAGCAGCGACCTCAGGTGCAAAAGGAATTTCAATTGTTGTAAGGTTGATTACATCGTTAATTGTCTCTTTAAAAGCCCAACTATTGTCAGATTCTTTTTCAAAGAAAACATTAGGTTCAGTTACCAAAAAGCGTAAACGGAACACCCATGGCGACTCGTAATGGAAATACTTTTTAAGAATGGCAGCAACTTCCATATCGTATTCACTATCAAATGCTTTTAGTTTTTTAGCATCTTCACCTTCAAGATTATTTAAGTAATATGAAAATTGAAAAATGTTATCTAATTCTAATTCTTTAGAGTCGTTTGCTAAATTATCTAAAAGGTCTGTTTCACTAAACAAACGTTCTGCATAATTCATTCTATACCTTAAACTTTTGTTGTTCCATAACACAGAAATAGCACGCATTAATACTGAACCAAATGATAAAAATTGATCATTAGCAATACCTAAGTTAAAATTGTTTCCAGCAGGGTCTCTTTCTTGAATATCAAATGTGCGTCTTTCTAAATATAAAGTACTATCTATTGGTGGCTGATTTTTAACAGCTATTTTTTTAACTTTAAAAAATTTAGTTACATTATTAGATTCATTTTTTTCAGTAGAGCTTGCATTTTTATCAGCACATTTTCCCATAAAATTAGGAAATTGACGATAGTAAGCAGTTAAGTATTCAGCTTTAGTGTATTCATCAAATTTTTCTTCAGGTAGGTTAGGTAGACCTACATATAAAGCTTCTGTATCAGGTTTTGTCCATTGATTGTCTCCATAATAATTCCATAAGGCAGTTGGTTTTATCATTTGAACACCAAAGTTTGGGTGAAAAAAAGATTTTCCAAAGCAGATTTCCCAAAGTTTTTTAAGTGTTTCTGTATCACACAACTCAATAAAAATACGAGCAACTTTACCACTAGCTAACGCTTTTAATACTTTGTAGTCTTCAGAGTTACTTTTATTGTTAGTATTATAATTTTCAATATCTAATAAAAAGGTATTAAATACTTTATTAACGATGTTAAGGCTCTCTTGAATATTATTTTTTTTTAAAGTAATATTAGCAAGGTTACTCTTTAAAGTGGCATATATTTCTTTTAAGATTTTTGATTCATTTAAAACAGAAATATGCTCTATATTTTTTACTATATAATCTACTTTAGAACTAATAGTATGTTCCTGTAGAGTATCATTACTTTTCCATATCCTAGCTACAGTTCTCATATACATAAGTCTTAACTCAAGTAATGTTTCTTCTAAATTAAAGGTGTTTTTAACTGCTGTTTCTGTCATCATTTTTTAATTTTAATTATTTGTAAAATATGTTATGTAAGTTTTTTAGTAAAAATTAAAGTATTAACAGTTTTTTTGTTAAAAATTAATTATTAAACAAATATCTCGTAAAGCAATAAATTAAAATATTACAAAATATTACAAAATATTACAAAATTGTAATAGGTTTTTTAATTTACTGGTTATTAGTATTTAATGTTTTAAAAAAAATATTTATTTCAGTTATATAATATTGTGCACCTTGTTTTTTTGCTATAGCTAACCCTTTGTTAGCATTTTTAAGAACTGTCTTAATATTAGCTTTGTTTGCGTTTAAATAAGTTGCTTTTAAAAAATACATTCGAGACAAATAATAATGATGCGAAATTTTCTCATCGATCTTAATACAGGAGTTTATTTTTTTAAGTGCACTTTTATAATCTTTTTGTTTTGCATATACTTCGGCATATTGCGACTGGTAATGTGCTAATGAAAACATTGATTGTTCGCTAAAAAGAGTATTGTAAGTACTTTGTTCAGAAGTTAACCTATCAGTAGACCAATCAAGTTGTGACTGCCCATAAGCTTCATAAATTGGTAATTGATTTTCTTTAGAAAGCATTACTAATTCATTACTGTAGGTAAAAACTTTTTCGCGATTATTATGTAATTTATATAATTCAGCACAATACATTAAAGCAATACCTATTGATGGGCCATGGTTTAATGCTTTAGCTTCATTTAAAGTATTTAAAACTTGTTTTTCAGCCTTTTTAATTTGTTCCATCGCATTAAGTGCAACAGCTAATAAACAACCAGCAAAAACAGGAACACTAAAACCATAAATATTTTCATGGCCAGTAGACTCTTCAGCTGTAGCTAAATTAAAATTAATAATAGCATTATTACACATTTGTACAGTAATAGGTAAAGAGTTTTCTTTACCTAAAGCGTATATAATAAAAGCTTGTCCGCATAAAATTACTGATTTGTTAACAGCATTAACTTTAGTAAAACAATTCCCTAATTCTTTATAAACTAAGTTTAGTTCATCATTAATACCAGCAACAACACCATTTAAAACTTTCCACCACAAGTGTAAAACTAGGTCGTTGTATTTATGACTGTCGGTTAATAAATTAATGGCAGACTCAGAATACTTTAATACTTGTGGAGCAGCCCATCCACTATTTTGCATATGAGCGGATGATAATATACCATATAACTCTACAGAAGAACTTATTTGATTTTGTTTATCCTTTATTAATGGGATCCATTTTAGTACTTGTTCTGCATTAGTTATTGCTTCAATTGAAGCCGATTTTTCTAAAGATTTATTTGCAGATAGAATACCATAGGTAATAGAATTATTATATTTTTCAGCTTTAAAGAAATGAGTAGCAATTTCAAAAGGATTCATTTTTACACGTTGTTCAAAGCTGTTTTCTAATGTTTTAGCAATTTTATAATGTGTTTTTTTACGGTATTCAATAGTCATACTTTCGTATGAAGCATCACGTATTAAAGCATGCCTAAAGGTATAAATGTCACCTTCAACATGGCGTTTACGTATTATTATATTATAATCAACTAATTGTTTAAGATGTTGAATTACATGCGATTCTTCATTTAAAGAAGCCTTAATAAGTAAAGAGTAGTTAAATTCTCTACCAATAGATGCAGCAAGTTGTGCGGTTTCTTTAGCTTGTTTTAATTGATCTAATTTAGTATTTAATAAATCTTTTAATGTTACAGGAATTTTTTGTTCCTCAATAGATTCGATTAAGTTATATGTATCATTTTTTAATAACAGATACTTTTGTTCAAGTAACATATTTGTTAACTCTTCTATAAAAAGTGGGATACCATCAGTACGTTCTTTAATATAAAGCATGGCATAAGAGTTTATCTTTTTGCCTTTAAGAATAGCTGTAATAATTTTTTCTGTTTTGTTAGCTTTTAAAGCTTTTAAAAAGATAATTTCAGACTTGAATTTAAAAGAATCTTTAATTTCATTTCTGCTTGTTATTAATAATAAAAAGGGGATTGATTTTAAATTTTCTTCAAAATAATTTAAAAACTCAATTGTTGTAGGGTCAGCCCAATGTATATCCTCTAATATTAATAAGGTGTTTTTTTCTTTATTTATCGATTTTAAAATACTAGTTATGGTATCAAAAAGTAATAATTTTTGTTCTTCGGTAGATAATAAGCTTAATGGCTTATTTGTTTCTACTGAAATGGATAACCAAGAACATAAGATTATATAAGCCATTTCATTAGTTGGAATAATTTTATCTAAATAACTTTTTAATTGTTTAGCTTTTAATTCGTCAGAATTAAAAGTATTTAGTTTACAGTGTTTTATTATAAAATTAAAAAAGGATAAAGAGAATTTGTTTGCTGTTCAGGCAAACAATGTTCTTCTATTATAAAGGCATTCTTAGATAAAGCTTCTTTTTTTAATTCATAAATAAGCCTTGTTTTTCCAATACCAGCTTGTCCATATATAAAAACACAATTACCCTGTGATGAACTTTTATACCAACAACTTGTTAGAATGTTTTTTTCTTTATTTCTACCAATTAAATCTCGTTGAATACTACTGTGTCTTAAAAAAGTATAGGCTTCGGTAACTCGTTCACTAAGTAATTGGTAGGTTGATAACGTTGTTTGACCATCGTTAATATTAATGTTGTTATTATTTGAAAATTCGATAAAAGGTTCAAGAATTTTTTTTGTAACATTACCTACAATAATAGATTCTGGTTTTGTTTTCTGTAATAATTCTAAAGTTACATTAGTAATATTTCCTTCAGGAGTTTGGTTAGGAAATACTAATACAGAGTCTGTATATAAAGATATTTTTAATTGAACATTTATTTTATGCAGTTCCTTTAATTGAATATTTCTTCTTTTTGTTTCAGACATTAATTCTAGGGCTGTTCTACCAGCTCTACGAGCATCTGTTTCACCCGTTTCGGGATATCCAAAATATATAATTAAATAATTTGAAAACTTTCCTGCTAAATAACCACCATAACGTATGGCAATATCTGATAAAAGATTTAATTGATCTTTTTCAATAGCATCAGTTGTTTCTGTATCTAGTTTAGAATCTTCTTCTTTATAACTAATAAGTTTTATTCCTAAAACAGTAAGTTGCTTTTTTGAGGCAAAAGAAGTTCCATGAGTAAAATTATTAATTAATGTAGGATGATTTTGATCAGTTACTAATGTTTTTACTTGAGGAGTATGAAGCGTATTACTATTTATTCCTTTTAATTCTGTTAAAAGTAATTTTATATCAGAAACACGAAATTTAGAATCTTTTTTTAATACTTTTCGTAATAACTTTCCTAATGGATGGCCGATAATAAAAGGAGGAAGTTTAATTTCATTAACCATTAATTGTTTTTGAAATATCTCAGCTACAGTTTTTCCTTGAATAACAGATTGTGCAGTCATGCATTCAATAAAAATTAAACCCCAAGCATAAATGTCAGATTGTTCTGTTGCAGGTTCCCCTCTTAATTGTTCAGGGGCACTATAATTAGGAGTACCTATAACCTCTTCATTTAAAGTTAATTCTTCATAGTTTACATACTGATTTTCTTTAGTTAATGCTCCTATACCAAAATCTAATATTTTAATATGTAATCTAGAAGCAGTATGAGAAACCATTATATTTTGAGGTTTCAAGTCTCGATGAATTATGCCTATTTCATGAGAGTGCTGTAAAGCATCTAATACTTGAAGCATAATTTCAATAGTCTCATCTACCGAAAGACCTTGTTTTTTTATTATATATTCTTTTAATGTTAATCCGTTAACTAGTTCAAATACGGCATAAGGTTCATTAGAAGTGTGATATCCTTTATCAATTAAACCAACTATATTAGGATGATTTATTTTAGCACATAATGTCATTTCTCTTTCGAAACGAGCAATTTTATTAGCTCTGTTTAAATTTAATTCGTCTTTATTGGTTTGTAGTACTTTTAAAGCGACTTCTTGACCAGTGTGTTTTTGAATGGCCTTATATACGGTTCCGTAACCTCCGTATCCGATAGTTTTTTTAATTGTGTAATTACTAAAATTTAGTTCATGTTTAGTGTTATTGTACATAAAAAAGGGAGGTAAACAAGTTAGTTTGTGTATGAAAAATAGCACAACTAATATAATGAATATTACCTTTTTGCTGTTCGATGAACGGTTGTTTTGAAAGGGTTTTATTAAAAAAGTAATTTTAAACTTTTTTAATATCAAATAATTATATTATTAATACATTTTAGTAAAAAAAACTAAAGATATTTCAATATTTCTGTTAATAAAATACGTGTATTGTTGTAGTTTAAATGTATTTTTTGTCGATTTTTAACAAGTTATTTGTTGTTTTTTTAGAAAAACAACAAATGGTAATTTTAAACTTAACTCATTCAATAACAGTTGCAGTCATATAAACATCATGAATAGGCCATTCACTTCCGTCAGTTTCTAACTGGTTTATTTTTTTAGCAACACTCATACCTTTTGTTACGTAACCAATAACTGTGTGTTCTTGGTCTAAATGGTGTGAACCTTTAGGATCAACAATTATATAAAACTCAAATGGGCTAGATCTTTTTTCAGGATTCCCTTTCCAAATACGAGCCATAGCAACAGCTCCATAATTGTGTTTTAAATTATTTCTGAATTCAGAAGGAATAGTAAATTTACCAATACGGTTTTTAATTTTTGCCATAGAAAATTTATCACTATTACCACCTTGAATAACAAAATCTTTAGCAACTCTATAAAAACAGGTTTCGCTTAAAAAACCACGTTTTACAATATGTATAAAGTTTGCTCTGTGTAAAGGAGTTTCATTGTATAATTGAATTTCAATATCACCAAACTTAGTTTCTAACTTAACTTTAGTTTCTTTATTTTCTTGGCCATAAACAGTTAAGGATTCAACAACGTTTTTATTTGTGATTTTTGTAGGGCGAGTAGTTTTTTTAAGCTTTTCTTTTTCCTTTTTAGCTATAATTTTTGATTCAGTAATAGTAGCTTCTTTAACTGTTTTATTATCTTGACAACTATATAGCAGACAAAAAAGTAAGCAAAAACACAATTGAATAATACGCATAAATGAAGCTTGAAGATTATAAAAAGATAGTTCCAAAAATAGAGAAAATTGCTGTAAAAGGGTTAGATGAACAAATTAAGTTAGCGCCTAAAAATAGATTAGAAGAAATTAAGATTAATAAAAATGCCGAATACCGTAATGCTAGTGTAATGGCGTTATTATATCCAAAGGCAGGAGTTATGTATATGACTCTTATATTACGTACCACTTATAGCGGGAAACATTCTGGCCAAGTAGCATTACCAGGAGGTAAACAAGAATTAATAGACAAGTCACATTGGCATACAGCTTTAAGAGAGGTAGAAGAAGAAATAGGAGTTTCAATAAAAGATGTTAGTCTATTAAAAGAATTAACACCTTTATATATTCCGGTATCTAATTTTAAAGTTTTTCCTTTCCTAGCGGAAGCGAAAAAAGAAATAGAATTTGAGTTGCAAGAAGAAGAGGTTGCCGATATAATTGAAATACCATTAGAGTATTTTATTAAAGAAACAGCTATACAGAATGTTATAGTTAATATTAATAAAGAAACGGAAACAGAAGCCCCAGCTTTTGTATATGGAAAACACAAAATATGGGGAGCAACAGCAATGATGTTAAGCGAACTTAAAGCGCTTTTTATAGATTGTTTAGAGTTATAAATCTGTATATTTGTTATACTTAATATAGAAAAATAGAAAAATACTTATGGGATTATTCAAAAAAGATCCTTTTGGCCAATATATAATTTTAAAAAAGTGGTTAATTAGAATATTAGCACTGCTTACACACAGAAGATACAGAGGTTTTAATGAATTAATAATTGAAGGAAGTGAAATTATTAAAGATTTACCAGATAATAATGTTCTTTTTGTATCGAACCATCAAACTTATTTTGCTGATGTAGTAGCTATGTATCATGTTTTTAATGCTAGTTTAAGTGGTCGTGTAGATTCTATTAAAAACGTAGGGTATATTTGGCAACCTAAAATGAATTTATTTTATGTGGCTGCTAAAGAGACTATGAGATCTGGTATTTTGGCTAGAATATTTGCTTACGCAGGTGCTATTACAGTAGAGCGTACTTGGCGTTCTGCAGGTAAAGATATTAACCGTCAGGTTAAAATGAGTGATATTACCAATATTAAAACAGCACTTAAAGATGGTTGGGTAATTACATTTCCGCAAGGAACTACAAAACCTTTTAAACCTATTAGAAAAGGTACTGCGCATATTATAAAAATGCACAAACCTATTGTTGTACCAATTGTAATTGATGGTTTCCGTCGTTCATTTGATAAAAAAGGATTACGTATTAAAAAACGTGGTATTTTACAATCATTCATTATTAAAGAACCTTTAAAAATAGATTACGAAAACGATTCTATTGATGATATTGTTAAACAAATGGAATATGGTATTGAACAACACCCTTCATTTTTAAAAGTTATTCCTAAAGAAGAACTTGCCGCAGAAGAAGAGTTGAACAAAAAAAGAGAATGGGAATACTAGATCCTATTTTAGATAACAAACTGTTTAAACACTCCAATTTAATTACTATTGAATTGGAGTGTTTTTTTTAATCAATATTTTGTACTTTGTTAAGATAATTAATAATTAATACATGAAGATATTTTGGGTTTTAATGTTGTTTAGTTGTACCATTGCGTCTGCTCAAAAATTAGCTGTTTTACATTATAATGGAGGTGGAGATTGGTATAGTAACCCAACAGCATTACCAAACCTTATTACATTTTGTAATACTAATTTAAAGACTACTATTAGTACAGAAGTTGATGAAGTTTTACCAGGAAGTTCTGATGTTTTTGATTATCCATATATACATGCTACAGGTCATGGTAATATATTATTTAACGAAACCGAGTTAGATAATATGCGTTCTTATCTTTTAGCCGGAGGTTTTTTACATATTGATGATAATTATGGTATGGAAAAATTTGCTAAAAGAGAAATAGCAAGACTTTTTCCAGATAAAGAATTAATACCTATAGGTATTGATCATGCTATTTTTAACAATAAATATGCTTTCCCTAAAGGCTTACCAAAAATTCATGAACACGATGGTAAAATACCTCAAGCATGGGGCGTTTTTGAGCAAGATCGATTAGTATTATTATTTACTTATGAGTGCGATTTAGGAGATGGTTGGGAGAGTGCCGAAGTACATAATGATCCAGAAGAGATTAGAAGAAAGGCCTTAGAAATGGGAGCTAATATCATTAATTACGTTTTTTCAAATTAATGCAATTACAACATCATAACACAAGTTTTAAAAAGCAAGAACATTCTATTATTCTAATATGCGACTCTGTAAACTCACCTGCAAACATGGGTGGTTTATTAAGATTAGCAGATAGTTTTGGTGTTCAAAAAGTTATTTTTGGAGGAATACCTGTAGATTTAAAAAGTCCGCGTTTAAAACGAACAGCTAGATCTACACAAAATTGGATTCCAGTAGAAGACAATGTGAATTTAGAAACCTATATACCAGAATTAAAAAAAGAAGGTTATACAATAGTAGCATTAGAAATTACCAATAATAGTAAAGCTATTAATGAACAAACGTTCTTAAAAGATAGTAAAATAGCATTAGTAATAGGCGATGAAAGTGCAGGGGTATCGCAAACTGTTTTAGAACAATCTCATATACAAAACCATATAACTATGTTTGGTGAAAACTCAAGCATGAATGTAACGCAAGCAACAGCAGTAGCGCTGTACGAAATAACAAAACAAATTCAATAATTTATTATGGATAGCAAGGCAATTAGCAATGGTATTTTAAAAGCACTCAGTATCATATTTGGTGTAGTATTATTATTATATTTTTTATACGAAATTAGATCAGTACTACTATATATAATCTTAGGGGCCGGAATTTCATTAATGGGTAGACCATTAATGCTGTTTTTAACTAACAAATTGAAAATGCGTAATAGTTTTGCGGTTATAATTTGTTTAGTGATTTTCCTTTTAATCCTTACGGGAATAATAACTCTTTTTGTACCAATTGTATTAGAGCAAATTCAAATTTTAGGTCAAATTGATATTAAAAAAATAGGAGTAGAGTTAACAAGAATAGGAGAAGAGTTTTCAGCATATTTTCATATTGAAAAATTTAGTTTAATAGATGTTCTTAAGAAAACAGATATTAGTAAATATCTAAGCCTAAACTGGATTCCAGATCTTTTAAATGGAATACTAAGTGGTTTTGGAGGGTTTATGATTGGTTTATTTTCGGTAATATTTATAGCTTTCTTTGCCCTAAAGGATAGTAAATTATTAGAAAACAGTTTACTAGTTTTTGCTAAGAATGAAAATGAAAATAAATTCATGAACGCTTTTAATAAAATTAAAGAGTTATTATCTCGTTACTTTTTAGGTTTATTATTACAAGTGTTTGTACTGTTTATTTTGTATTCAGTTTTATTATTGATTTTTAAAATAGATAATGCAATAGCTTTAGCGTTAATAGCAGCAATGTTAAATTTAATACCTTATTTGGGTCCTGTAATTGGTTGTATGATTATGTTAGCTTTAACCATAACCGGTAATTTAGAAATGGATTTTTCTACAATTATATTACCTAAAATGATATCTATTTTAGTAGGGTACGTAGTTATACAAATGATAGATAATTTTGTAAACCAACCAATAATTTTTGGAACAAGTGTACGTTCACATCCGTTAGAAATATTCTTAGCAATATTAATTATAGGCTTACTTTTTGGAATACCAGGTTTAATAGCAGCAGTACCAATATACACTGCAATTAAAGTAATATCTAAAGAATTTTTGTCGGAATATAAAATTGTACAGTCGTTAACAAAGGAAATTTAAAAGACCTTTGCTTTAGTTTGTAATTATTAAAATTGGTTGTTTGAATACATTATTGTTAAATAAAGAAGTACGAGAGTTTTTAAAAGAAAACGAAAACAAATCGGCAACTGATATTATTTTAAAAGGAAGTCCCTTTACGGGAATTACTTCGCAAGAATTGGCACAACAATTAATAGGCTTACAAAAAACGAAAAAAAAATTACCAACCTGGTATGTTGCTGATAAAGTATTATTTCCGCCAAGTTTAAATTTAGAACAAACATCATCAGAAGAAACAGCAAAATATAAAAGTGAATTAGTATCAGGTAATACACTTGTTGATAGTACAGGTGGTTTTGGTATTGATAGTTTTTATTTTGCTAAAAAAATGAAACAAGTTATTCATTGCGATTTAGACAAAGAATTACAAGAAATAGCTAATTTTAATTTTAAAAGTTTAGGTGTAGATAGTATAACTTCTTTTAATGAAGACGGAATTAAAAAAGCATTAGAATTAGAAAATGTAGATTGGTTATACATTGATCCATCTAGAAGAAATGATGTAAAGGGTAAAGTGTTTTTTTTAAATGATTGCTTGCCTAATGTTCCTGAAATTCAAGCAACATGTTTTGAAAAAACACCTAATATAATGGTGAAAACAGCTCCAATATTAGATATATCGGTTGGGCTTTCAGAACTTAATAATGTAAAAGAAATTCATATTGTAGCAGTAAATAATGAGGTTAAAGAGTTGCTGTGGGTTTTACAAAAAAACTACACAGAAGAACCAATAATAAAAGCTTTAAATATAACAAAGGGTAAAACGTTTAGTGTAGAACTTCCGCTTAACGCAGAAGAAAATTCTAATGCAACTTTAGGAGAGGTTTCTAAATATTTATATGAGCCTTTTAGTCCGGTAATGAAAACAGGAGCTTTTAACTGGTTATCTAAATATTATAATATAAACAAGCTACAAGTAAATTCACATTTGTATACTAATGCTGTTTTAATTGACTTCCCTGGAAAGGTATTTAAAGTTAAAGAAGTTATAAAGTATAATAAAAAAGCTTTAAAAAGTTTAGTTGGTGTAAAAGCTAATGTAGTTACAAGAAACTTTAAGCTTAGTGTTGCGGATATTCGAAAAAAATTTAAAATTAAAGAAGGGGCTGATCGTTTTCTTTTTTTTACAACAAATTTAAAAAATGAGCAAATAGTTATTGATTGCCTTAGAGTTACTAAATAACTAAGTATTGCTACTTATGTTTAATCGTTTTAAATTAATATAGAACACCTTATTGTATTTGTTAATACTTAATTATAATTAAAACTTTCGTTAACTTGTGAACGAATAGTTTAAACACAATATAATATATATAATGGATACAAAAGAAAAAGTGTGGTTTATCACTGGTGTTTCATCAGGTTTAGGAAAGCAATTAGCTAAAGAAGTATTATCTCAAGGAGAAATCGTTGTTGGTACTTTTAGAAAACAAGAACAAGTAGAAGCATTTAATAGTGAAGTACCAGGAAAATCTTTTGGTGTATTAGTAGATGTTGCTAAGAGCGATATGATTGTTGCTGGTGTAAAAACTATTTTAGATAAATTCGGAAAAATTGATGTAGTTGTTAATAATGCTGGTTACGGTATTATGGGAAGTATTGAAGAGGTTTCTGATGAAGAAGTAAGAAGACAATTTGAAGTTAACGTATTTGGAGTATTAACTACTATTAGAGAAGTTTTACCATCAATGCGTGCACGTAAATCAGGTCATATTATTAATGTAACTTCTATTGCTGGTCGTATTGGATCTGAAGGATTAGGAATTTACAATGGTTCTAAGTTTGCTTTAGAAGGTATTGGAGAAGCTTTAGCAGCTGAATTAAAACCATTAAATATAAAAGTAACCAATGTTGAGCCAGGACCATTCCGTACTGAATGGGCAGGTAGTTCAGCAGCTTACGATAATACAAAAATTGCAGATTACGAAAGTACTGTAGGTGCTCGTATTACTGCTTTACAAAACTTAAGTGGTAACCAACCAGGTGATCCTGCTAAAGCGGCAGATGCTATTTATAAATTAGCTCAGTTAGAAGAAGCTCCAGTGCACTTACCATTAGGTAAAATAGCTTATATGGTTAGTGAAAAAGTTATAAACGGGTTAACTGAAGAGTTAGGTAAGTTTGAACACTTAGGAAAAGAATGTGATTTTGATAGCTAAATCTCTTCTTTTGTAAACTAATATTAAAACCGCCAATTGGCGGTTTTTTTGTGTCTTAAAAAATGAGTAATTAATTATACTGCTTAGAACCATTTAATTGGTTACTTGTTATTTTAAAATTCAGAAATTTGAAATAAATGGCTTTTCTTTGTTATTAGAAATAGCTAAACCTATTATAGAACATGTTGTCACCATTAAATGAAGATTGGAGTGAGGTTTTAAAATCAGAATTAGAAGCACCTTATTTTAAAGAACTTTCCGAATATGTTGAAGAGGAGTATAAATCGAATCAGTGCTTTCCTCAAAAAAATAAAATTTTTGCAGCATTAAATAATTGCTCTTTTGATAATGTTAAAGTAGTAATTATTGGTCAAGACCCTTACCATAAACCGCACTTAGCAAATGGGTTATGTTTTTCTGTAAACTCAGGTATGCCAATACCAGCATCTTTAAAGAATATTTTTACAGAATTAGGAACCGATTTTAATGCGATACCACCAGTTAACGGTAATTTAATAAGTTGGGCTAAACAAGGAGTTTTATTGTTAAATGCGACCCTTTCGGTACGTGTTCATAAAGCAGGATCGCATCAAAAAAAGGGTTGGGAGCAGTTTACAGATGCTATAATTGAAAAAATATCGGATAAAAAAGAAAATATAGTATTTATGTTATGGGGCGGGTATGCTAAAAATAAAGGAGAAAAAATAGATAGATCAAAGCATTGTGTACTAGAAACAGGACACCCTTCGCCATTAAGCGCAAATAGAGGTTATTGGTTTGGTAATAAGCACTTTAGTAAATGTAATTCTTATTTAGAAGAAAAAAATAAACAAAAAATAGATTGGGTTTAACGGTGTTAATTTAATATTATGTACTGTTTAATATAATGTTAATTGAATTGAAGAAAATTCTTATAAGTAGTTGTTTTCTTATAAAAAACTTAAAAAAACATTACTTATTGTAAATAAAGTTTATTTTTGGTTACAAACAATTATTTACAATATTAAAATGAAAAACGGTACAGTAAAATTTTTCAATGAATCTAAAGGATTTGGATTTATTGTTGATGGTGAATCAAAAGAGGAGTATTTTGTACATATCTCTGGATTAGTTGATGAAATTAGAGAAGGAGATAAAGTTGAATTTGATTTAACTGAAGGTAGAAAAGGAATTAATGCAACAAATGTAAAAGTTCAATAACTTTTTTGCCATTTAAAGCTTACAAACCCGCACTTTGCGGGTTTTGTCTTTCATAAGAATAAAATTTTATACATAATTAATGTAAATAAATAGTTTATAGAAGTTTAGCTTTTGTATTCAGTTTGTTATATTTGAGTATAAAACACCTGGAATGCTATTTAAAAACCCATTGGTACTTTACGCCTTTTTTGCGCTACTTATTCCAATTTTAATTCACTTATTTAAATTACGTAAATTTCAAAAAACAATATTTACTAATGTAGCTTTCCTTGAGAAAATTAAGATGCAAACTCGTAAGAGTTCACAATTAAAAAAATGGTTAGTGTTATTAAGTAGGTTATTGTTGTTTACGGCAATAATACTAGCTTTTGCTGAGCCATACTTACCTTCTAAATCAAATACTACAGCTCCAGAACAATATATTATCTATTTAGATAATTCATTTAGCATGGAGGCCAAAGGAGATAAAGGACCGTTGTTAAAAAGGGCTGTTCAAGATTTAATAGAACAAATTGAAGAAAATCAATTGGTAACTATTTTCACGAATAATGAAGTTTATAAAGATGTTCGTTTTTCTGAAATTCAAAATGAACTTTTAGATTTAGATTATTCTTCAGAACAATTAACGGCAAAGCAATTGTCTTTAAAATTTAAACAATTATCTAAAAATAAAGCATCTAAATCATTTATAGCTATATCTGATTTTCAAAAACAAGATAATTCTGATTATACAGTGTTATCTGAGCTTAATACAGCTTTAATAAAAGTATTACCTCAAAAACAAAATAATGTTTCTATAGATAGTCTATGGACCGAAAAAAAGAATAATGAATTACTATTGAACATAAATACATCTAGTAATCAATCTAAAGGAACATTGCCTCTTTCGGTTTACAACGGAGAAAATTTAATAGGTAAAGCAGAGTTAGACTTTACGGAAGTACAAAAACAAAATATTAAAATACCATTACCTAAAAAAACAACTATTAATGGTTACGTACAAATAGCTAACAATGGTTTAACTTATGATGATAAAAGATATTTTAGTGTTAATAAAATAGCGAAAACTAAAATATTAGTAATTGGTAATGCTAATGCTGATTTTCTTGAAAAAATATACTCTGAAGAAGAATTTACTTTTTCTAAAACAACTTTAAGTAATTTAAATTACGCGGAACTTAGTGAAGTAAATAATATCATTTTAAATGAAGTAAGTTCAGTACCAAAGCCATTAGAAGATAATTTAAAGGCTTTTGTAGCTGATGGAGGAGTGTTAACAATTATTCCTTCTGTAGAAGCGAAAACAGATTTTATAAAGTTTGTGCAAACAGATTTTAATATTGAGTTAAGCGATTATACAAAGCAACCAAAAAAGCTGACGCATATTAGTTTTGAACATCCTGTTTTTAATGATGTATTTACAAAGCAAATAAATAATTTTCAATACCCTATAATTAATGAAAGCTATCATATAAAAGGAGAACAAAACATTCTTTTGCTAGAAGATAACAAACCATTCTTAACACAAAAAAGCAATGTATTTGTATTTGCTTCTTCTTTAAATAGTCAGGTTACTAATTTTAAACAATCACCAATTATAGTTCCTTGTTTATATAATATTGCTAAGCAAAATTCTAGCATTTCTAAAACAAATTATACTATAGGGATACCAAATAAAATTAATATAGCTAGTACACAACAAAACCAAGAAGATGTATTGCAAGTAAAAGGAGAGGCAGAGCAGTTTATTCCTTTGCAACAAATTTATAAAGACTATGTGCAAATAAGTACTACAGATTTACCAAAACAAGCAGGTAATTATAGTGTTTATAATAAAAAATCAGTATTAACTAATTTAAGTTTTAACTATTCTACAAAAGAAAGTAAACTAGAATATGCTGAAATTAATGCAGATGTAAAAGAGAAATTAAATAATTCAGTTTCGCAATACTTTTCTAAAGTAAAAGCAGGATTTGAAATTACGGAATTATGGAAATGGTTTCTTATTTTTGCGTTAATCTTTATTGGGATTGAAATCTTACTATTAAAATTTCTGAAATGAACATACTCTTAAAATCTGCTTCTATTGTTGATACCAATTCACCGTTTCATAATAAAAAGTTAGATGTTTTAATTGAAAACGGAGTAATTCAAAAGATTGGTAAAGATATTTCAGCAACTGAAAATATAAAAGTTATTGAATTACCTAACCTACATATTTCTGCTGGTTGGTTTGATTCTAGTGTAAGCTTTGGAGAACCTGGTTTCGAAGAACGCGAGACTATTAATAATGGTTTACAAACAGCTGCTAAAAGTGGATTTACAGGTATTGCATTACACCCAAATACAAATCCGATAATGGATAATTCAGGTGCTATTGCTTATACAAAAAGTAAAAGTCTTCATTTTGCTACTCAATTATTTCCAATAGGAAGTTTAACTATAAAAAGTAAAGGAATTGATTTGGCTGAATTGTATGATATGCATAAACATAATGCATCTAGCTTTAGCGATTTTAAAAAACCAATAGCTAATCCGAACTTGTTAAAATTAGCTTTACAGTACACACAAAGCTTTGATGGTTTAGTGCAATCATACCCTCAAAATAACGACATTGCTGGTAAAGGAATGGTTAATGAAGAGGTTAGTGGTACACAGTTAGGTTTAAAAGGAATTCCGAATTTAGCAGAAGAATTACAAATTTCTAGAGACTTGTTCATATTAGAATATACAGGTGGTAAATTGCATATTCCAACTATATCAACGGCTAAATCGGCTTTATTAATAAAAGAAGCTAAGTCTAAAGGTTTAAATGTAAGTTGTAGTGTTGCGGTACATAACTTATTATTAGATGATAGTGTTTTAGTAGAATTTGACTCTAATTATAAAGTGCAACCACCTTTAAGAACTAAAAACGATATTAAAGTTTTAATAGAATCTGTAATTGATGGCACTATAGACATGATAACAAGTGATCATTGTCCTATGGATATAGAGAACAAACAAGTAGAGTTTGATAATGCTAGTTACGGAACAATAGGTTTAGAAAGTGCTTTTGGTGCATTAATCAAAAAACTTCCGTTAGAAGTTGTTATAGATAAATTAACAGCTGGTCGTGCACGTTTTTCAAACCAAAAAATTAGTATTAAAGAAGGAGAAGAAGCTAATATTAGTCTTTTTAATCCAGATATAGAATACACATTCTCAAAAGAAAACATCTTTTCAACATCAAAAAACGCAGCCTTTTTAGGAGAGAGTCTAAAAGGAAAAGCTTATGGTGTTTATGCTAACAAACAGTTAGTGGTTAATTCTTAAAATATGTCAAAAAATATAGAGCTTACGCAGAATGCCAAAATTAGTGGTATTGCTGCTTACTTTACGTTTATAGGTTTAATTATAGCTTTTTTTATAAACCTAGAAGAAAAACATCCGTTTTCAAATTTCCATATTAGACAATCTTTAGGCATACAAACTTTATTTTATGCTACAGGAGCCTTGCTGGCTAATATACCATCGGTTTATGCAGGCGTAGGTTTTTTAGTTTTCTTTTTAATAATTTGGACTTATGGAGTTTTTACAGCAATTCAAAATCAAACAAAGCCTTTACCTTTTATTGGTAACTTGTTTCAAAGTATCTTTAGTTTTATCAAATAATTTACCCATGAGTCAATCATTATCATTACATCATATAACAAGACCAGCAATTACAACCAAAGAAAAACCAGCAGCATTATTTATGTTTCATGGTTACGGAAGTGATGAAAATGATTTATTTAGTTTTGCAGGCGAATTACCAGAAGAATTATTTATTATTTCGGTAAGAGCCCCGCAACCAATGCAACCTTATGGTAATGCATGGTATACTATTCATTGGGATGGTCCAAACGGTAAATTTAATGATGTACCTGAAGCTATTGAATCTAGAGATGCCATAGCCAATTTTGTTAAAGAAGCTACAGAAGCTTATGGTTTAGATGTTGATAATATAACATTGTTAGGTTTTTCTCAAGGATGTATTTTAAGTCTAGCAACAGCTTTAAGTTACCCTAACTTAGCTAAAAATGTTATAGGGTTAAGTGGTTACATAGATCCTGAAATGTTAATAGCTGGTTATGAACAAGCAGATTTTTCAAATTTAAATGTATTTGTATCTCATGGTACAGTGGATCAGGTAATACCAATTGAATGGGCTAGAAAAACTCCTGCATTTCTTAATAATATTGGCATTTTAACTACTTTAAATGAGTACCCGGTAGGTCATGGAGTAGCCCCAAACAACTTTAAAGACCTAAAAAAATGGTTGATAGAAAGGATTTAACTTTGTGCTAACATTTACCTGTATTTTTTTCCTATAAATTAAAGTTGCCTAAAATAGGTAATTAGTCGATCTGTGAATATAAGTTATCTACTTAGTAAATTATATTTATCCCTTTAGAACTACTATTTTACTTACATTGAGGATTAATGTGATATTACGCTTTTTAAATACGAGTTTATTGCCATATTCTCATTTTATTAATTAAAAATCACTAAAATCATTTATTAGTTTTGCGTCGAACATTAGAACAAATAGATTTATGGCTAGTCTACTTTGTTTTATAATTACATAACAAATAATTATTTTATGAAAGGTTTTTTTAAACAAAATCGAAAATTATCTTCTTTTTAATAGCGGGTTCTTTAATAAGTTCATTATTAGTTTCTAGTTGTACTCAAGATGGAATAGATGAAGAAATAGTAGCAGCTAATGCTAGTGCTTCTCAAGTAGCTTCAGTACCTCAAACAGGAATAATTTATACTATTGAAAATAGAAACAGTGGTTAAATTATGGAAATTGCTGATGTAATTCTGATGGGGCTAATTTATAACAATCAGGAACAGATGCAACTCCTAGAGAAACGCACCGTATATGTTTGAGATTATTAATACTACGGATGGTTTTATTAGAATAAGAGGAATAGATAGTAGAAAATCTTTAGAAGTTAGAGATGGTAGTAACTCGAATGGAGCTAATGTAGAGCAAAGATCATTTGAAGGCTTAACACATCAAGAATGGGAGTTGATTTCAACAGGAGATAATTATTACAGAATTCGTAGTAGAGATAGTAGAAAAACTATTGGTGTGCAAAGTGCTAGTAGATCAAATATCATCAAGTGATTATTTTTTCACACATACAGATGGAGGTATGCGTTTTGTAAGTATCGTTGGTGGGGCTACAACTAATAGTAGCTGTAATTCAGGTTTCCCTCGTTGTGAATTAAGAGAAAACCTACGTGCAGGTAATACAGATGTATCTGAAACAGGAGTTAATGCAAATAACTGAGCTTTAGGTTACCAACCTACTAACTCTAATATTGGAGCTAGAAACGGAAAATTAGCAGCAACTTTAAAAATTAACCAAGTAATTATCACAGGAGATGGTTTACACCCAGTTCGTACTATTATTGGTCAAATACATGCTAGTGATGATGAACCAGCTCGTTTATATTATAGAAAATGTCCAGGTGCTGAATTTGGTTCAATTTACTTAGAACATGAAATCAATGGAGGAGATGATGTAACTTTCAACTTAATTGGTAGCGAAAGATGTGACGGAAATGGTCCAAGTGATGGTATCCGATTAGATGAATTATTTTCATATGAAATTATTAATGAGAATGAACTTATAACTGTTAACATTCGTCGTGGAGACTTTGATGCTGATATTATAGCAACTACTACTGTTGATATGGATGATTTAGATAGTGGATATGATGAAAGAGATGAATGGATGTACTTTAAAGCTGGGTTGTATACTCAAAATAGAACAGGAGATGATGATGATAGAGACGTTGCAACATTTTACCGTATAAGTAACTCTCATGACTAATAAGTAAACTTAGTAATAAAAAAAATCTGTATGTAAGTATTTATATACAGATTTTTTTTGTTTTAACTATAGATGTTTTTTGACGATTATTTTGAGTAGTACGTCTTATTTTTAATTTATTAAGGCTAATATTTATTAATTTCGTATTAATTGTATTTCAAATATTGTTTTATGGCAAATAAAAAAACAAAATACAACTAAAACGATATATTAAAATAATCAAATAACAGTTAACAATTAATTTATGAAAAATTTTAAAAAGAAAGGCTTTACAACAGCTCAGATTGTAGGGGCTTTATTGGGAGTTTTAGGACTATGTTTTTCTTGCTCTAGCGAGGAAAGTTTAGAAGAAGAGTTTTCAAGTGTAAATGTATCTGCTCAATTAAACTCAGTAATTCAAGCAGAAGATTTTGACAATCAAGATGGTGTACAAGTAGTAAATAACTCAAGAGTTGGTTTTATCCAAGATGGTGATTGGATAAGATTTGATGATTTTGATTATGATGGTGCTAACTCTATAACTGTTAGAGCAGGAACAACAACTGGTGGAGGAACTATTGAAGTTAGAACAGGAAGTCCAACAGGAGGAGATTTATTAGGTACTGTTGAAGTTAGTAATACTGGTGGATTTGGTAATTTTCAAGAATTCACAGCTAATATTGATGATGATTCTTCAAATTCAGATCTTTACTTAACTTTTACAGGAGGTTCTGGATTTTTATTTGATGTAGATTCTTTCACGCTTAACAGCTCTTCTTCTAGTGGAGGTAGTGGTAATACACCTAGTTCTTCTAACTTAGCTGAAAATGGAAATGCTACTCAATCTTCAACAGGTTTTGGTGGTAGTGCCTCAAGAGCAATTGATGGTGATACTAATGGGGCTTTCCGAGGAAGTAGTGTGACTCATACATCTAGTAATGATAATGATCCATGGTGGCTAGTAAATTTAGGGTCTAATACTAACATAGGACAAGTAGTTGTTTGGAATAGAACTGACAACTGTTGTACATTTAGATTAGGCGACTTTACCGTTAGAGTAATAAACAGCGGTGGAAATACCGTATTTACTCGAAGAATAACATCAGCACCTTCACCGTCTGTTACTGTTAACACAGGGGGCGTAGTTGGTAATAGAGTTAGAATTGAGCAAAATTTAAATAATACACCATTATCTTTAGCTGAAGTACAAGTATTTAGTGATGGAGGTAGTACTTCAACTCCAACTCCTACACCACCAACTGGAGGAAGTGGTGACTTTGGTTTAAATCCTAACTTAGAGCCATGGGAAAACTTTGACTTGAGTACATGGGCTCTTGATTCTCCTGCACCACGTCCAAGTGATGAATGTAGATCTGTTCGTATTGAAGAAGATGAATATGATGAAATTCCTGGTAGTGATACACGTCCTTACTTTTTTACACACACTGATGGAGGTATGCGTTTTGTAAGTCCTGTTGGAGGAGCTACAACTAATAGTAACTGTGA
>CAZJGP010000115.1:0-4970 GCA_964545595.1 uncultured Flavobacteriaceae bacterium
GCAACAAACACCAAGCTATTGTAAAAGCAAAAGCATTATTAGGAGTTAATACTACTAGTTTAGCTACTCAATTTATAAGCTTACAAAACCAATTAGTACGCAGTAAAAAAGCTACTGAATATTTAAAAATCCGAGGATTATCAGAACTTATAGAAGTTGGCAGTAATCATCGTAATGGTAATAATACCGTAGCCTATCAATATCCGCATTTAAAAAACTGTGTTGTATTTCCTTTAAAAAATGCCGTAGGAGAAATTGTAAGCATGTATGGTCGTAGTTTTACAAGCAGTACCAAAAACGGTCATTATTATTTAGAAAACAGAACAGGTTTATATCCTTGTTATCCATCATCTGAAACCAAACAGCTCATACTAACGGAAAGTGTTATTGATGCTGCTACTTTACAACAACACGCCAATTTAGCTAAAAACACAATTGTACTAGCTTGTTACGGCACAAACGGTTTTACCACCGAACATGCGGAGGCGGTGAGTCAGTTAAAATTATTACAAACGATTATTGTCTTTTTTGATGGGGATACTGCAGGTCGTAAAGCTGTTATAAAATTAGCCAATCAACTGCAAGAACTCTTCCCTAATATAACACTCGCAGTGGTTCACTGCCCTAGCGATGAAGATGTAAATAGTCTTTGGTGTAATTACCATGATGCAGCTATATTTACCACACTGTTACAAGAAGCTAGTAAAGAGCTTGCACAAATTAATATCCCTCTAGAAAACACCTTTACTGCAGAAAAAAGACAAGCTGTAAAAAAGCAAATATCTATTGTTAAAAACGAAGTATTAGCACCTATTACTACAGAAAAACAACTATTAGAATTTACCATAAAAGGAACTGTAAAAAATACAGGTGATAGCCTAAAAGTAACCTTACAAACCAAACATAATGAAACCGCTCAACTACTTATTCAAAAACTAGATTTGTATGATTACAGCAGTTTGGAAAAGCACGCCAAACAAGCATCAAAAGCTATTTTAGTAGACAGCACTATTATATTACAACATTGGCAAGAGTACGCTTTACAATTAGAAAAACAACAAACAACTAGTAATAAAAGGAAAGACATACTACTGGATAAAGCCACACACAGTAAATGTGTTGCCTTTTTAAAAAGCCCTAACTTATTAGAAAGAATCAATGAAGCAATAGGGCAAACAGGGGTAGTTGGCGAAGTCGATAATCGACTTTTATTGTTGCTTATTGCCAGTAGTTTTCACAATAAAAAACCATTACATGGCTTAATACAAGGGTCATCGGGGAGCGGAAAAACAAAACTATTACAAAGTATCAATAGCCTGTTGCCTGTGGAAGTTTGTAAAAGTTTTACCCGAGTGACCGAAAGTAGTTTTTACAATTATGGGGAATATGCGTTAAGCCATAAAACTCTATGTTTTGAAGATATTGACGGACTCAAAGAAGAAGCTTTATTAGCGCTTAGAGAATTACAGAGTAATGGCAAGCTAACCAGTTCTACCTCTCAAAAGCTAGAAAGTGGTAAAATAACTAGTGGAGAAAATACTGTAAACGGCCCAATAGCCAGTTTAAGTTGTACCACTAAAGCTGATTTATACGAGGATAATATTAGCCGGTGTTTTGTAGTTGCTGTAGATGAAAGTCCGGAACAAACAGCTAATATTATTGACTTCCAAAATCAAATAGCAGCAGGAAAAATAGACAGAACAAAACAAAAAAGCGTAACGAGCTTCGTTCAAAATTGTATACGCATATTACAACCAATACCAGTAGTAAACCCTTATGCAGCAATCGTAAAACTACCACAAAACATTCATAAAATAAGGCGTTTACATGGCATGTATCAAAACCTAGTTGCCCAGGTAACTTGGTGGCATCAATACCAACGTAAAAAAGATAACCAGGGCAGAATTATTGCTCAAAAACAAGATTTACAAATTGCTTGCGATATCCTTTTTGAAACCATTATTTTAAAAGTAGATGAACTCCATGGAGCATTGCGTCAGTTTTATGAAACCCTAAAAACAGGTATTCAAAAAAAAGGAGAAGACAGCCTTTTTAATCGTTTTGAAATTAAGCAGCTTACTGGAACTAGTAAAACACAAATGCACCGCTATATTAATCAATTAGTAGAACTAGAATACTTGCAACAATATGGGTATGCTAATAGAGGGTTTAAATACAAAATAGTGTACTGGGATAATCACCAAGTATTACGCAGTAAAATACAAGGAGACCTACAAAAACAATTAGATAGTTTATAACATGGAACACCAAACGGAACACCAGACTATTGATTTTAAATAGATTAAAGCTAGTGTTCCAAAGCCTTGGAACGCCAGACAACACGCTAAACTATTGTTTTTAAAAGGGTTAATGCCATAAATAGCTTTAGTGTTCCATTATTCCAAAAAGTATACAAGCGCAATGAATCATATTACCCAATTTACAAGCTACCTAACCAGTATAGGTTTAAACCAAAAAACCATAAAAAGTAAAGAATACCAACTTAATTATTACCTCAGTTGGTTACAAACAAACCCTTTGTCAGTCACTAATAAAACTATAAAATGCTATTACCAATATCTATTTGAAACTAAAAGTGCTTGCCGTATTGTTACCCTAAATAGTTATATGATAAGTCTCAATCAATTTTATACATGGTGCTGTGATTTTGAGTATTTACAAGCCCATCCTTTTGGAGATTTTGAATTGAAAAAAGACTTTATAAAAAACACTCGAAAACCTATAAAATTGGAACTCATTAAAAAATTATACAAAAACACTATTTACCCTTATGAAAAATTAGTACTCATATTTGGGTATGCTTGTGGTATTAGAACTAGTGAAATATTAGCTATTAAAGTAAAAGATATAGATTTTGATAAAGCTTTAATAACCGTACAAAAAGGCAAGTACAGCAAACGTCGTAGTATTCCTTTACAATACAAACATCTTGAATATATTAAGAATTATATTATCCATAAAAACCTGCCTAATCAAGCCTATTTATTTACTACTCCGTATGGGCAAATGAGAGACATAACATTGCAACGACAACTTAAGGTAATACAACAGCGAATACACTTAACTAGACCTTATTTTACTATTCATCATTTACGTCATAGTATAGCTTCACATTTATTAGATAACGGAGTTGATATTGAGCTTATTCAACAGTTTTTAGGTCATTCTACACTAAAAACTACACAAAACTATGTAAAACCAAACAATACGATACATTATGGAAGTTTTAAAAAAATGGGAATTAAAGCATCAAAAGAAGATAAATAACACTTATAAAAACTGCATTGAAAATTATGTTTCTAATAGTAATTTAAACATCACAAAAGCTACTTATAATGACATTATAAATTACTTATCTATATTGCGTAAACTAGGATTATCAGCTTATAATATAGCCAATCATGTATCCGCTATAAAATTCTATTATAGTTGTTTATTAGATTTAAACCATATAAAAAATCACCCTTGTAAAACCTTAGTTTTAAAAGATAGAATTGACAAAAGTATTGCTGTAGAAACACTTTATAGTAAACAAGAATTAGAGGTGTTTTTAAAAAGAGAAACAAAGGGCATAAAACTATTAGAGTTACGTAATAAAATTATGCGTCAATTTTTGGTCTATCAAGGATTAACAACAAGTGAATTAGTTGGTTTAAAACTTACTGATTTAGACTTAGAAAACTGTACCCTTAGTATTAAAAACAGTAGAATATTAACTTTAGAAGCCAAACAATTACTGCCTTTACAAACCTATATTTTAAAAGATAGAGAACTACTAAAAAAAGGAAAACAAACCGATGTTTTAGTACTCTCCAAAACAGCCAAACCTTTACCTACCGAAACTATTAATGCCATGCTAAACCGTAATGAAAACAAGAAATTTACACCTCAAAAAATACGTCAAAGTGTGATTTATAATTTATTAAAAGATGGTAATGATTTACGTAAAGTACAGCTTTTTGCAGGGCATAAATGTATTACTACTACCGAGCAATACAAAAGCTGCTTACTAGAAGAATTGCGTTCTCAATTAGAAAAACACCATCCTTTACGTTAAATAAAAACAGGTATCGCCTACGGCTCTAATTGTTATTATGGGCGCATCAAAAATGCTTTGCCCATAAGCTGTCAAAGGTCTCGCGCAATCGCTACACAAGCTATTTTTTGTTATTACTCAAGTCCACTACGTTCCCTTGTTCCATACCGTTACAATTGCCTCGCCTACGGTCGGCAATCTACACTACAAACAAATAGCCTTGTTACACTCAATTGCTCGTCACAGCTCCTTTTTTGCTTAAAAACTAATAGGAATACTTCTTTTAAATTAAGCAAAACCGCTGCTTATTTGGCTACGCCGCTTGGTCGCTACAGACGTAAAAAGGGTTTTTATTTTCATTTGAAAAGAAAACCCTTTTTACTCACGTGTCCTACAGGCTCATGCTTCGCCACTCCGTCCACGGCTTCCGCTCTCTCTTCGCTATGGCTACGCCCTGTTATTGTACTCAAACGCCGTAAAGGCTTGAAGCACTTCGTGTCGCTCTTAGCCACTGGGCTACTATTTCAAAAGAGAACGATTGATAGTATTAACTGCTTAATCGATAATTCACGGTTTGTAAATCGTTCTCTTTTGAAATACAACAACTGAAAGGCGTTAGTTTTTTGCAACAACACGGTTATTTAAAAAAGCGTTGGCTATGTTGGCTATTTTACATAAACCCTGTTATAGCTCCCTGCATAGAGGACTATAATAAGGATTATGTAAAGATAGCTTGGGTGATGCGGCGGGGAGCGCAAGGGCTATTTACTCCAATTATTTTTTTTTTCATTTGAAAGGAAAACTATACTTTAGATACTTCTATGCTATTGATTGAAAAAGATATAACAAACATTAAACTCCTGAATAGAAAAAGACACTATAAGTCTAATTCTGCACAGATGTTTGCTTTTGT
>CAZJGP010000116.1:0-14051 GCA_964545595.1 uncultured Flavobacteriaceae bacterium
TCATTGGTGTTTGCTACTTCATGTAGAGAAGCTGTAGATAAAGCTGAAAACGCAGTAGATACAGCAGGAAATACGGTTGAAGCTACAGGAAATGTTGTAGAAAAAGCAGGTGGAGCTATAGGTTCTGAAGCTACTGAAATGGCTAAAGGAGCAGGTAATGCTGTTGATGCTGTAAAAAGTGCAACAGGTGATGCTGCAGGGAATGCTGTGAATTCTGTAAAAGAAGGAGCTGTTAACGCTGCTGGAAATGCTGTTGATGCTGCAGGAAATGCTGCTTCTTCTGCAAAAGATGCTGCAAGTAATGCTGCTTCAAGTGCGGCTAATACTGCTTCTAGTGCTGAAAGTTCAGTAAAAGAAACTGCTACTAATGCTGCAAGTTCAGCTAAATCATCTGCTGTAAATGCAGTAAACAGCGTTGTAAAATAAGGTTGTTTTAACAATATTATATTTTATAAAAAAGCCATTACTTTTGTAATGGCTTTTTTTATGCATTCAATTGTAAGCCCTTTAACAATAAGCTTGCTGTTGCAGGATTTGTTCCTAAAGGAACGTCATATACATCGCATAAACGCATTAACATAAATATATCGGGCTCATGTGGGTGTTTAGCTAAAGGGTCTCTAAAAAATAATAGCATGTCTATTTTACTCTCAGCAACAAGTGCTGCTATTTGAGCATCTCCTCCTAGAGGTCCTGATTTTACCGTTTTTACAGTAAAGCCAGCTTTTTTTGCTTTTTTACCAGTTGTTCCTGTAGATATTAATTTGACATCATTGCCTTGTAAAATTTCTTTATGTGTATTTAAAAATTGCACCATTTCAGCTTTCTTTCCATCATGTGCTATAATTGCTATTTTCATTATTTGTTGTTTTAAAGTAAAATATAACACTAAATTATTTATTAATTATACTGAGTTTAGTTTTATGAATAAAAAAAGTCCTACTTTTTTAAGTAGGACTTTTTTATTTTGTGTATCAAAATTGATTTAGAATTTAGTAAAAAGCTTTTGCATTTTAACACTTTCTTCAGTAGCTAACTCTAAATCTACTAATATTCTTCCACTGTGTTCGTCAGTAATAATTTTTTTACGACTAGCAATTTCAGCTTGAATTTGAGGAGGAATAGTAAAGTATGAACCTCCAGAAGCACCACGCTCAACAGGTACTACAGCTAATCCATTTTTTACATTTGTACGAATACGCTTGTAAGCAGTAACTAATCGATCTTCAATTTTCTTTTCAAAATCTTCAGATTTTTTAATCAAAGCTTCTTCCTCTTTTTGAGTTTCAGACATGATGTCCTGCAACTCTGCTTTTTTATGTTCTAAATGCGTTGTTCTGTCGTTTATTCTAGATTCAGTTTGAGCAATAACTTCTTTCTTTTGAACAATCTGAGCTTTGAATTCTTTAATGTGTTTTTCAGCTAATTCAATTTCTAACTCTTGAAATTCAATTTCTTTTGATAAAGAATTAAACTCACGGTTATTACGAACGTTTTCTTGCTGAGACTTGTATTTTTTGATTAATTCATTAGATTCTTCTATAGCTATTTTTTTAGCTTTAATAGAATCATCAACACCACTTAAGTCAGTTTTAAGTTTGTCTAAACGCGTTTTTAAACCAGCAATTTCATCTTCAAGGTCTTCTACCTCTAATGGAAGTTCTCCACGAATACCTGTAATTTCATCAATGCGCGAATCGATAAGTTGTAAGTCGTATAATGCTCTTAACTTTTCTTCAACTGTAACTTCTTTTTTAGCCATAATATTTTAAAAATACTTAATTGGATTGGTGTTTTTATCGGATAATACGATATTGCCTGAATCAAAGGCAGGTGCAAAATTACTGATTTTTTTTCTAAGATACGAAACAATTAAATCTTTTGTGTACTGTTCTGATTCATAATGGCCAATATCGGCTATAATAAAGCTGTTTTCAGCTTGGTAAAACTCATGATATTTAATATCTGCTGTAATAAATAAATCAGCCCCAGCTCTTTTGGCATTATTTATGGCAAAAGCACCACTACCACCTAACACTGCAATTTTTTTAATGGGCTTGTTTAAAAATGCACTATGGCGAATGCCTTTTGCTTTAAAAGTGTCTTTAATTAGTTGCATGCATTCTTTTTCAGGTATTTCTTTTGGGAACTCTCCAATCATACCCATTCCAATCTTTTGATTAACGTTGTCAAGTGTAGTTATTTCGTAGGCAACTTCTTCATAAGGGTGTGTTTCATGTAATGCTTTAATTACACTTCCTTTTAAATGGCTTGAAAAAGTTACTTGTAATTGAGATTCTTGTTCTTCTCTGAATTCATTAGGAGTTCCAATAACAGGGTTTGAATTTTGATTTCCTTTAAAACTACCCGTACCTTGATTGTAAAAACTACATGCTGAATAATTGCCAATGGCTCCTGCGCCAACTTTAAAAAGAGCATCTCTAACTTGCTCTAATTCATTGTTGGGAACAAATGTATTTAGTTTACATATTGTTTCTTTTTTAGGAATTAAAATTTGTTGGTTTTTTAGGCCAATTTTTTCGCAAATCATATGGTTTACACCTTGCCAATCATTGTCTAGAGCTGTATGAATAGCAAAGATGGCTATGTCGTGTTTTATAGCTTTAATAATTACTCTTTCAACATAATTATTGCCATTTATTTTTTTTAAACCTTTAAAAACTATTGGATGGAAACTTACTATTAAGTTGCAATTTTTTTCTATAGCTTCATCGACAACTGTTTCTAGTGTATCTAAGGTAACTAATACATTAGTTATTTCTTGGTTTGTTTGGCCAACCAATAATCCTACATTATCAAAACCTTCTGCATAATGTAAAGGTGACATTTCTTCAAGAATATTGATTATATCTTTAACAAGCATAAAATCTTTTTTTACAATATAAAAAATGAATAAGCTAAGTGCAAACTTGACAGCTTAGATTGTTGGTTTAATCAAAAATAGTAGAAGATAAATTAAGGAGAACTATTAATGTATTGTGTATTTTCGTAGATATGAAAACTTGGAGAAAATTACTCTGGCCTATTGTACCTTTTTATTATTTGGGCTCATTGTTTGTGAAAAAAATGTACGATTGGAATATATTCAAAAACACGGAGTATGATTTTCCTGTAATTACTGTTGGTAATATTAGTGCAGGGGGTACAGGTAAATCTCCATTTGTTGGATATTTAATTTCTATTCTTAAAAAAAATAAACAAATAACAACGCTTAGTAGAGGGTATGGTCGTAAAACTAAAGGTTTTCAAATTGTAAATGAAGTTAGTAAAGCTATAGAGATCGGAGATGAACCATTACAGTTAAAACGAAGTTTTCCCGAAGTTAATGTTATTGTTGATGAGGATAGGCGTAATGGTATTAAAAAGATTTGCAGTATTAATATTCCTGATGTTTTAATTTTAGATGATGCTTTTCAGCATAGAAAAGTTAAGGGTGGCTTTCAGGTGGTGTTAACAGCTTATTATAACTTATATGTTAATGATTATCCTTTACCAGCAGGAGATTTAAGAGAACCTATTTCAGCAGCAAATAGAGCCGATGTTATTATTGTAACTAAATGTCCAGTTGATTTATCAAAGACCAAGCAACTTGCTATAGTTAAAAAATTAAAACCTTTATCTAGTCAAAATATATATTTTACAGCAGTAGTTTATGATGTTAATGTATATTCAAAAGAACAAGAGTTTCGTTTTATAGAATTTATAAAAGAAGAATTTTGTTTAGTAACGGGTATTGCTACTCCTGAACCTTTATTAGATTATTTAAAGGAGAAAAAGGCAAATTATAGGCATTTAAATTATCCAGATCATCATTTGTTCTCAGGTAAGGAAATTGATAAAATGAATAGTTATAATAAAATATTAACTACTCAAAAAGATTACATGCGTTTACAGAACGAGTCAGCTTTAAAGGGTAAGTTGTTTTATCTGCCTATTAGTATTAAGTTTTTAAATGAAGAAGAGTCTTTTAAGAAATCATTATTTTCGTTTGTAGAAAGTTATTAATTAGCTTTTTGTTTAATCTATTATTACATTTTTCATGAAAGAAGTTAATTTATTTAATCGCCGGAACTTTGTTAAGTTGTCTTCTATTGGTGCGTTATCAGCAATACCTTTAATTAGTTCTGCTAATAATTTATTATTAAATGACGATCCAAAATTTAACCCATTAAAAATATTTGTCTTTTCAAAACCATTACAATTTTTAGGTTATGAAGAAATGAGTAAGGTAGTTAAACAAATGGGGTTTGATGGTGTAGATTTAACCGTAAGACCAAAAGGTCATGTATTGCCTGAAAATGTAGAAACCGATTTGTTAAAAGCAACTAAAGCAATGAAGGAAGAAGGTTTGTTAACAGGTATGTTGTCAACTAGTGTAATAGACCCAGCTAACCCTCTTGATGTTAATGTTTTGAAAGTAGCTCATAAACTTGGTTACTCGTTATATAGAACTGGTTGGATTAAGTATGATAAAAAGAGGCTTGTAGAAGAAAGTTTGCCACTTTATAAAAAGCAATTAAAAGATTTAGCTAAATTAAATGAAGAGATAGGTATTACAGGTGGTTTTCAAAATCATTCAGGTAAATATTTAGGTGCCCCAATTTGGGATTTAAAATTAGCATTAGAAGGTTTAGATAAACAAAATTTAGGTGTGCAGTATGATATTATGCATGCTACTGTCGAGGGTGGACAAAGTTGGACTTTAGGCTTAGATTATATTAAAGATCAAATAAATTCTTTGGTAATTAAAGATTTTAAATGGATTAATAAGAAAGGTAAATGGAAAAGAACTTATGTTCCTTTAGGAGAAGGAATGGTAGACTTTGATGCCTATTTTAAATTTTTAGTTGATAATAAAATTGATTTACCAATATCATTGCATTTAGAATATTATTTAGGTGGTGCAGAAAAAGGTAAACAGCCTACTATAGATAAAGAAGTTATCTTTGAAAAAATGAAAAAAGATTTAGATTTTATAAGAAGACATTGGGCAAAAGCTAATAGCCATTAAATAAAAAAAGAGCTTCTCATTAATTAGAAGCTCTTTTTTATTTGCATTGTTTAATAGATTTCTACGAAGTTTCTTTCAATGGTATTAAAAAAATCGTCAATTTTATATGGTTTTGGTATTACATCATTTATACCATTTGCATAGAATTCGTCAATATGATCTGATAGAGTAACTGCTGTTAAAGCAATTATAGGTGTACTCATGTCAAATAATCTAATGCGTTTACTAGCTTCTACACCGCTAATCCCAGGCATATGAATATCCATTAAAATAAGATCGTATTTTGTTTCTTTGGCTTTTGTAACAGCTGTTTCACCATTTTCAGCAATATCAGTAATGGCATTATGGTTGTTTAATACTTTACGAGTAACAACTCTGTTAATTTTATTATCTTCAACAATAAGTATTTTTTTTCCTTTTAAGAATTCAAAATTTGCTTCTTTACCTTCGATAGGTAAATGTTTGTCTTCTTCTTCGTTGTAGCTATCAAAATTTAGGTCAAAATAGAAGGTAGAACCATTTCCTTTAGAACTTTTAAGTTCAATTTTACTATTTAGTAAGATTAATAAATTTTTAACGATAGAAAGTCCAAGGCCAGTTCCTCCAAATTTTTTGTTTATTTGAGAAGATTCCTGAGAAAAACTATCAAAAATAGTTTCTATTTTATTTTCTGAAATTCCAATTCCATTATCTTCTATTTCAAAAAGTAATTTGATTTTCTTGGCCTCAAGTTGTTCTTCTATTAGTTTTACTCTTACGTTAATTGTACCGTTAGTAGTAAATTTTATAGCGTTCCCAATAAGGTTAATTAATATTTGAGAAATTTTTAAAGGGTCTCCTTTTATTTTTTTAGGAATATTTTTGTCAAAGTCAAAAACTAATTTGTTGTTTTGGCTAACTGCAGCTTTGTCTAGAGCTATAATAACATCTGTAATTCTTTTTTTTAAATCAAAAACAACAGATTCTATATCTGTTTTTTTAGCTTCTAATTTGTTTAAATCAAGTATGTTGTTGATTAATGAAAGTAAATATTCACCTGAAAATCGTAAAGAATTTAAGTGTTCCTTTTGTTCTTCTGTTGGTTTTCCTTCGAGTAACAAGTGTGTTAACCCGGTAACAGCGTATAGAGGAGTTCTTAACTCGTGTGTTATTGTTGAAAGAAATTTAGCCTTTGCCAAATTTGCTTTTTCAGCTTTTTCTTTTGCTAATAATAATTCATTATTAGTTTCTTGTAAGAGCTTATTGGTTTTTGCTCTTGAACTAATAATTTTAAGTAAGGCAATCGTTAGTAGTGTAAAAACAAGAATCATTGATACACTTACTATAGCAGATATTTTAGATAATTTAGTATTCTTATTGTTCTCTATATTCTCATTAATATGAGAATCGGAGTTTTTGGCTATTATTAATTCGTTAGCAATAGAATTAAAAGATAGAATACATATAAAAACGAATAAAAACTTTTTTAACATTTAGATATTTATAATATAAAATGAATATAGTTAATTAGTTTTGAATAAATATATTAAATCTATTATTCTTGAAGAATAACCTATTTCATTATCATACCATCCTATAACTTTTACCATTTTTCCTATAACGGATGTCATATGAGCATCAAAAATACAAGAATGGGTGTTGCCGGTAATATCTACAGAAACAATTGGATCTTCAGTATAAGAAAGAATTTTCTTATGAGTAGTTTCTGAAGCTTTTTTAAAAGCGTTATTTATTTCAGTTATAGAAATATCTTTTTTTACATTAAAAGTAATGTCAGTTAAAGAACCATTAGGTACAGGAACTCTAATTCCACAACCTCCCATAACATCAGTCAGTTCTGGGAATATTTTAGTTAATGCTTTTGCAGCACCTGTGGTAGTTGGTATAATAGATTGACCAGCTGCACGAGCTCTTCTTAAATCATTATGAGGTTGATCGTGTAAACTTTGATCACTAGTATAACTATGTACGGTAGTAATATATGCTTGTTCAATACCACAAATATCCTGTATAATTTGGATCATAGGCGCAGCATTGTTAGTAGTACAAGAAGCATTAGATATTATTAAATCTCCTTTTTCAAGGATTTCATCATTTACGCCAACAACAATAGTTTTAACACTGTTGTCTATAGGCGGTGCACTAACAATTACTTTTTTTGCTCCAGCTAATAAATGTTTTTCGGCTAAGTCGTAAGTTTTGAACTTACCAGTAGCTTCAACAACAATATCAATATTTAGCTCTTTCCAATTGCAGTTTTCAGGGTTTTTATAAGAAGAAAAAGCAACGGGCATATTATTTATAATGATGTTGTTTTCATCATAACTTACCTCTTCTTTAAAAATACCGTGTATACTATCGTATTTTAATAAATGGCTTAAAATTCGTGCGTCAGAAAGATCATTAATGGCAACAACATCAATTTCAGTATTATTGTTTAATAACCTAAATAAGTTACGGCCTATACGACCAAAACCATTTATGGCAATCCTGGTTGGAGCTTGCATATATTATGTAAGGTGTTTTTGAGCTTTGTATGATGAACGAACTAAAGCGCTACTTTCAACATGACGGAATCCCATTTCTAAACCTAACTTTTCATATTTCTCAAATTGGGCAGGTAAAATAAATTGCTTAACAGGTAAGTGTTTTTTACTAGGTTGTAAATATTGGCCAATTGTAAGTACATCTAAATTTACAGCACGTAAATCTTTCATAGTTTGAATAACTTCTTCTTCCGTTTCACCTAGACCTAACATAATTCCGCTTTTTGTACGGTTTATACCTTGATCTTTTAAGTAACGTAGAACTTCTAAACTTTGATCATATTTTGCTTGTATACGAACTTCACGAGTTAACCTGCGAACTGTTTCCATGTTATGAGAAACTACTTCTGGTTTTTCAGCAATAATACGATCTATATTTTTCTTTTTTCCCATAAAGTCAGGGATCAAAGTTTCTAAAGTAGTATTTGGGTTCATTCTTCGAATAGCCTGAATAGTTTCTGCCCAAATAATTGACCCACCATCAGCTAGGTCATCTCGGTCAACCGAAGTAATCACTGCGTGTTTAATGTTCATTATTTTAATAGAGCGAGATACTTTTTCAGGTTCAGCCCAATCTACAGTATCAGGTCTTCCTGTTTTTACTCCACAAAAACCACAAGAACGAGTACAAGTGTTTCCTAAAATCATGAAGGTAGCAGTTCCTTCACTCCAACATTCACCCATGTTTGGGCAACTACCTGATGTACAAATAGTATGTAGGTTGTACTTGTCTACTAAACCACGTAACTCGGTATATTTCTTCCCAGTAGGAAGTTTAACACGAAGCCATTTTGGTTTTGGAGTTCTTTTAGGTGTTGTAATAGGAGCTTCAATACTCATAAACTATGTTTTTTGCAAAATTACAAATTTTGAATAAGTTCTCTATTGCCTTAAGTAAATTTTTAGAATTGTTAATTGCATTAATGCTATGATTAATTGATTATATTGGTGTAGTTTTAAGTGTAATAATGTAAGTTAATTGTAATAGTTGCAACTAATAAAAAAAACTAGATGTATGTTTAAAAAATCAATATTATTATTGTTTGTATTTGGAATTACTCAATTGGTAATGGCTCAAGAAATGAACAATGAGAAGTTAGAAGTTGTTTTGGAAACGGTGGCAGATAGTGTAAATGGTTACCCTGGATATTGGGAAGTAAATTATAAAGAAAGACAATTACTTTGTTTAACTGATGAATCTCATAATCGTATGAGAATAATTTCTCCGATTATAGAGGTAGATAAGCTAGATGAAAATTTATTGTTAGATGTCTTAACAGCTAATTTTCATGCAGCATTAGATGTTAAATATGCTATTTCAAAAGGAGTTTTATGGTCTGTTTTTATTCACCCATTAAAAGAGTTAGAAGAGTCTGAAGTTACAAGTGCGGTAAACCAAGTGGTTAATGCAGTAAATAATTTTGGTACAACTTTTTCTAGTACCGAAATGATTTTTGGAGGAGGAAAGCCACAAGGAAGTTCTCAGGTAGAACCTGATGAAAGTCCGGTATTGAATAAATTATAGTTTATTTAGATATAAGATATAATTAAACAAAAAAGCAGAATAAAGTGAATTTACTTTATTCTGCTTTTTTGTTTAAACTAGCTAAAAGTAGTTTTTTAGCACGTAGTAATTTTACTTTAATATTATTCATAGGTTCGTTAAGCTCAATGGTCATTTCTTTGTAACTCATTTCTTGAAAGTACCTTAAATGAATCATTTGCTGGTAATGAGGTTTTAGCTGTTTTATGTGTTGTAATAATTCAGCTAAGTTTTGTTTTGTGATTAATTGGTCTTCAGGAGTAGGGGCGTTATCAAGAACGGTATTTATCATACTGTTTTCTTGATGTTCAGTAGCACTTTGTAAATTATTTTTCTGTTTTCTAATTTGATCTATATGTGTGTTTTTAGAAATGGTTAAGAGCCAGTTTTTAAAACTATAGGTTTCATCGTAAGTATTAATTTTATCAAAAGCTTTAGAAAAACTTTGAATGCTAATTTCTTCAGCTTCAAACTCGTTTTTGGTTCTCTTTAGCTGAAATAAGTATACCTCATTCCAATAAGTATCTAATAGAAAGCTAAAAGATGCTTGCATGCCTTTTTTGGCATTTTTAATATGATAATCTAAAGTTTTGTTAGAACTCAACGTTTAGGTTTTGAGAAAATATTACTTATAAAGATACTAGATTGCATTAAAATATTTATTACTTCTAAAAAAGGAAATAAATAGAATAGATCTTTTTCGCAAAGTTTAAAAGCGCTTTTTCCAATAACAATTCCAACAATAAGAAAACGAATAGCTATTAAAGCGAACCAATACATATTTAAAAATACTATGGAGCCAGCTATACCACCAATCCAAAATAAAAGCTGCGTAATAAAAAATAAGCTTAAGCTTATTTTTACACCTGGAGAGTAATACTTTATGGAAAGTAAGCGCTCTTTAGCATTTTTAAACCATTCAGAGAATTTAAATGTTTTATTATAAGTTATAGAGTCTTTTGAGCTAGCTATAATAACATTTTTAGAGGTTGCAGCTTCTTTCATGAATAGATTTTCTGTTTCATAAGAAACATTCATGTGAGAAGAATATCCGTTATTTTCAAAAAATAATTCAGATGTAAAACCTAAATTATTTTGCCAAGCTCTATATGGTTTGGTAAAAGCTCCTATTCCAAAGTTTTGTATAGTAGATTGGAATCTGCTATAGCGCATTAATAAAGAAGCTAGTCCTTTTGATTTTTTGAAATTGTTATAACCAACTACAATTTCATTATCGTTCGCTAATAATTTGCTAGTTTCTGTAATCCAATTTTCAGAAAGTTCAGCGCTATTAGGAGTTATAAAAAGTAGCTTTTTATGTGTGGCTTTTTTTATACCTAAGGTTAATGCATACTTTTTGCTTCCCCAAAAGGCTTCGTTGTTTTCTACATCAACAATTTTTATGATATTGTTCTCTTCTTGAAAACGCTCTAAAATATCTAGAGTGTTGTCATAAGAAGCATTGTTAACAAAAACAATTTCAAAATTTGAATGTTTTTGATTTATAAGTTTCGGAATAAACTCATCTAACAAATCTTCTTGATTTTTCATGTAAACAATTACCGAAACAGGTTCACTGTTGTTAGCTTCTGTTTTGTGTTTAGAAAATGAAAATTTAGAAAAAAATAAAAAGTAAAGACAGTTGATTCCTGTTACAATAGCAAAAGCTATTAATAAGTATGTGAAAATCATGTGTTTTAGAGGTGCTAGTTAGCGTGTTGTACGTCGTTACAATTCTGGTATTCTTCAGGGGTTTTTCCGCATAAAGAACAAGACTCTCCATCTTTGTTTAAAAAAGGACTTTGACTAGCGCATGTTCCAGCAAATTTACCGTCTTTTTTTGCCCATAATTTAATGGCAATACCTGCAATACCAACACCTAAAAGTACAATAGTAATCAAGAATAACTTCATAACAGTAAAAAATTTAATGGTCTACAAATTTACAAAATATATATGTTTTGATTGGAAAACATTAGAATATATTCACTTCTGTTTCTAACTCTATGTTATATATAGTTTTAATTTTTTCTTTAATAATTAAAGAAAGTTCTTTAACCTCTGCACCAGTAGTGTTTCCTGTTTTATTAATTAAAACTAAAGCTTGTTTATGGTGTACCCCTGCGTTTTTATATGAATAACCTTTAAAACCTGCTTGGTCAATTAACCAACCAGCAGGAACTTTCACATATTCTTTATTAATAGGGTAATGTGGTGCGTTTGGAAATTTAGAAACAACTATATCGTAATCTTTCTTAGGTATAATTGGGTTTTTAAAAAAGCTACCACTATTTCCTATAATTGATGGGTCGGGTAGTTTACTTTTTCTAATAGTAACTATTGCATCCGAAACATTTTTTATATCGGGTATTGTAATTTTGTTGCGTTCTAATTCGGCATTTATATCTCCGTAATTAGTGTTTAGTTTGTGGTTTTTATTACTAAGTTCAAAAGTAACTTCAGTTATAATGTATTTGTCTTTAGCTTCATTTTTAAAAATAGAATCTCTATACCCAAAATTACACTCTTCTTTTGTGAAAATTTTATATTCTAAACTTTCTAAGTTTAAGGCTTTACATTTAATAAAACAATCTTTTAGCTCTACTCCATATGCCCCTATGTTTTGAATAGGAGAACTACCAACGCAACCAGGAATTAAAGATAAATTCTCTAAACCACCTAAGTCTTTATTAATACAAAACTGAACAAACTCATGCCAGTTTTCTCCAGCTTTAGCAGTAACAAGTGTTGTTTGTTTATTTGTTTCAGTAGTTATTCCTTTTGTATTTATTTGTAAAACAAGAGCGTTTATGTTTTTGGTAAGTAGCATATTGCTACCTCCGCTAATAATAAACAAAGGATCTGTATTGTTTTTTAAAACGTTAATTAAATCTGTTTCATTTTCAATACAACAGAAAATACTTGCTTTAACATCTATACCAAAAGTGTTATAAGGTTTAAGAGAAACGTTTTTTTGTAGCTGCATTGTTGTTTGTTCTATTATATAAAATTGAAATGGATGTTAAATATTATTGTAGACTTAAGTATTCTTTTAAAGCAATACCTAAAATTTCTGTAGCACGTTTTAAATCGGTTTTGTTTAATACATAAGCAATACGTATTTGGTTACGTCCGGCATTTAAGCTAGAGTAAAAACCTAATGCAGGTGCTACCATTACAGTTTGGTTATTGTTGCTAAAGCTTTCTAGCATCCATTTAGCAAAATCTTCAGAATTATCAATTGGTAATTCGACCATGCAATAAAAAGCACCACGTGGTACAGATACTTTTATATTAGGTATCTTTTTTAAGCCTTCAATTAAGGTGTCTCTTCTTTGTTTGTATTCAGCAACAACTTCTGTATAATATTCTTCGTGTACACTTAAGGCAGCTTCACTAGCAATTTGCGCAAATGTAGGAGGACTTAAACGTGCTTGTGCAAATTTCATTGCAGTTTCCATAACTTCTTTGTTACGGCTTACCATACAACCAATACGAGCTCCACACATACTGTATCGTTTAGATACAGAATCTACAACTATAGCGTGGTCTTTTAAGCTGTCTTCTTGTAAAATAGAATAGTGCTCTGTGTTGTCATATACAAATTCACGATATACTTCATCAGAAATTAAGAAAAGATCGTATTTTAAAGCAAGTTCTGTAAGTTGTTTAATTTCTTCTTTGCTATATAGGTAACCGGTAGGATTTCCTGGGTTGCAAATAAGTATAGCTTTAGTTTTTTTAGTAATTAATTTTTCAAAATCGGTAATAGGAGGTAGCGCAAAATCATCTTCTATTTTAGAAATTACAGGTACTACAGTAACGGTAGATTGAGTAGAAAAACTATAGTAATTTGCATAAAATGGTTCTGGAACAATAATTTCATCACCAGGGTCTGTAATACTTCCCATAGTAAAAATTAGAGCTTCGCTACCACCAGTGGTAACTAAAATGTCGTTTTTTGTTGCTTGAATATTATGCTTAGCATAATATTCAGATAATTTTTCGCGTAAACTACTGTTTCCACCAGAGTGACTATAAGCTACGGTTGTTAAAGTGTTATTTTTAACAGCGTCAAGTGCTACTTTAGGTGTTTTAATATCGGGTTGTCCAATATTTAAATAAAATATCTCGGTACCTTTTTCTGCTGCTTTTTCAGCAAACGGAACTAGTTTCCTAATTGGAGACTCAGGCATTTCGGTTCCTTTATTCGATATTTTTGGCATTACTATTATAATTAAAGTCTGCAAATTTGATAAAAAAAATACAAATATGCATTGTTTGTTTGTTAATATGTGTGTATTTAGCCCACGTATTTATGATATAAAACAAAAAAGGCTACTCATTAATGAGTAGCCTTTTTGTATAAAACTATTATAGTTTACTTTTTGTTTTCGTCTTTAGGAGCAGTAATTGTACCTTTTATTTTTAAAGGATGTGGTACTTTACCAGCATTACTGTATACGCTAATTGTTTTTCTAATAGGACCAACTCTTTTAGTGTCGTATTTTACTTCAATTTCTCCTGTTTCTCCTGGTAAGATAGGGTCTTCAGGTTTTTTAGGAATTGTACAACCACAGCTAGAATATACTCTAGAGATAATTAACGGGCTTGTACCAGTGTTTGTAAATTCAAATTTACGAATACCGTCAGCACCTTTTTCAATAGTACCATAATCGATCACTTCTTCTTTAAATTCAATTTTTGGTCCACCAGTTGCAGACGTTTCTTCTGTAGATGTGTTATCATCTTGAGCATAAGCGGTAAAACCTAATAAACTAGAAAAAAACAGAATGACTAACTTTTTCATAATAAAAAATTTTGTTCAGTGTAAATGTAATTAAATTTTTTAAACAACTTCAATGCTTTTAAATCTTTCAAGTTGTCTTTTATATTTTTACTTTTGCAGACTATAGTTCAAAAACCAGACC
>CAZJGP010000117.1:0-2799 GCA_964545595.1 uncultured Flavobacteriaceae bacterium
ATTTATTACTTATCGAGGCAAGGAGCGATTAACGACCCGTTGACCTGATATAAAGACTTCTTAAGGATTTCTATTCAATATTATAGACTTAATACTATAACAGTATTTTAAGCTCTGATAATTGCTATAAAAGCGATTAACTACCTATTGACCTGATATATAATAACAACTAACGAACTACACATTATGGAAAACTCTATCCAAACACCAACTGATATAGAAGCGCAAATTGAATCTAAAAAAGAACAATTAAAAAATATAAAATCTAAAAAAGAAATTCAGCAAGAGTTATTAGAGCTTGAAGAAATTGCGAGGGAAAAAGAATATAAAAATAAACCTACAGGAGAAGAAAGAGCTAAAGCAGCAGCAGAAAGAGCTAAAGAAGCAGAAGAATTAGTAAATAGAATTCTAAAAACGGATAACTTAGAGTTAAAAACTCAATATTTAGAAACTGAACTTACTGGAGAATCTAAAGTCGATTATAGTCTAATATCTTTAGATGATGCAAAACTAATAAGATTGAAAGCTACACTTTCACACGCCGAAAAAGCAAAAACGGAAATTAAATACCCTTTGTATTGTCCTAACTCTTGGTTAGTAGATTTTGAGCAAATAAAGTCTATTGTTGATGCTGAATATAAAGACCTTATTAAAGAACATTCTAAAACAGGAGAATGTGAGTATAGAATATTACAAGCTGCCATCTTTATACACATAATACTCTATACTGGTTTAGATGATGGAATCGCTTTAAATTTCTCTATAGAAGATATTGCAGCGGGTAATTATACTAATATAGATGGTTCAGTATTTACGTTCCCTAAGAAATTAAAGTTTAATAAAAAAGCACTTGATTTATTACCTAATGCTACAGGTAAAATATTTGACCGTGTAGAATTACCATTGATAACTACGTACATCAAGAAAGTATATAATACTCATAAGGAAAAAGTATCTTTAGCTGAAAACACATTAAATTATACAATCATTAAGCGTGCATTTGCTAGAAGAATGTACTACGATAACGTGAAATTAAGTTTAAAGGATAAGGCTATTTATAACAAAGTTAAAAATGATAATGTAAAATTATTTGACTTTGAAAAAAAGCAACGTAGAAAAAGCTTAAATACTGTTACTAAATATTTAGGGTATTCAATTAATACGTCTACTAAAAAGCTTTTAGGTTTAGAAGTTTCAAAAGAAAACAACGTTAAACCCACGGCAAAGGAAAACCAGCTAAAAAAGAAAGCAATTAAAAAGTTTAGTCCGATATGTAGTGAATTTGAAAATATGTTGAACACTTCTCATTTGAAAGGCTTTAGTCAAAACTTCTATACAGCTTATGATGCAGATTTAGATGCCTTAATATTGAAATCCTTAGAAGAATCTACTACGGCAATTACAGAATATAGAACACATTTAGATTTATTGTATCATTTAATGAGTAATTACATAGGCTTAAAGTACAATGATATAAAGAAGATTACTATAGAAGAATTTGATGCTGGAGTAGCTAACATTGTATTGCCTAATAAAAGCACAATATCTGTAAAAATTCCCGATTGGAAAATCAAAAAGCTAAACGGACGTAAGACAGGTTTAGTATTCGCTAATAATGATACAAGTCTAAAACCTTTTACAGTTGAGCGCATTAACAGACATTTATCAAAAACTGTAAAAGAGGGTTTAACTACTTTAGAATTAAGAAGCTTAATTATTAAAAGAGCGTTTTATAATGAATGTAGAATGGGTTTTACTGATGTTGTAGCTTGGAAAACAGGAAGTAAAATCAGTAGAATAAGCATTTTTGATACGTTAGTAAACAAAGCAATTTTTAGTTTAAAATGCAGCATGGAAGATTACTATGCAGAATCCTTAAATAAATACGTGGGTTTACCCAACTTAAAGTTAAAATTCTAACTCTACAGCGATTAAAAAAGTAAACCTTTATAGATAATAATATACCCATAGCCCTATAATAGTGCTATTCTTTCTTAAAACAGGTCTAAAATAGCTCTACAGCTCTTAACGACCCGTTGACCTTACAGTAATATAATAACAAAAGAAAAAATAAACTATTTATTATGCCAAGACCAACAAAAACAACTGAACAATTTATCCAAGAAAGTAAAAACAAATTCGGAGCAACAACATTTGATTATTCTAAAACAATTTATAAAGGAAGCCAAAGCAAAGTAATCATAATTTTCAATAATGAAGAAATTGAAGTAATACCAAACGACCATTTGAAAAGTGAATGGGGTTGCAGACAAAGATTTGATTATTTAAATATAGATAGCACAACGTTAGCTGGATTTAAACAGCTTTGCAAATTAAAGAATATAAAACCGATGTTATATGTGATAAAGTGTTTTGATGAACACGAGGTCTTTTATAAGATCGGTAGAACCTCACAAGCAAGTATTGCCAAAAGGTTTAGTAAATCGAAAAGTAAGAGAAGGATGCCGTACGATTACGAAATCATTTACCAACATAACGGAGATGCTGGATTAATATTTAATTTAGAAGAAGACTTACTAATCAAGTTACGTGAGTATTCTTATAGTCCTAATAAGAAGTTTAAAGGTAACAACGAATGCGTGAAAGTAGTAAACGCTTCTATATTTAAACAAGAGGTAACGACACTCTTAACAGCTTATTCTACTAAATCTACAGCAGCTTAAACTCAGATATTAGACTCTCAAACGCTAACCGTTATAACAACAGTTAATGAGGTCTTTTTTAAGACCTAAAAACCTTAATATCAACCCCTAAGGGGTTATTATTACAGTACTGTCA
>CAZJGP010000118.1:0-19691 GCA_964545595.1 uncultured Flavobacteriaceae bacterium
GAAAAGACTTAATTATTACTTAAAAAACATGGCATTAAAAACATTAGTAATTGGAGCTTCGTTAAAAGAAGAAAGGTATTCAAACAAGGCAATTAAGAAGCTAAGAAATTTTGAACACCCTGTAGTTGCAATTGGTTTAAGGGAGGGTGTAGTAGAAGATGTTGGAATAAAAAAAGAGAAAGAGCTTTTTGAAGATGTTAATACGGTTACTTTATACTTAAACCCTAAGCGTCAACAAGAATATTATGATTATATAATTTCGTTAAAACCACAACGCGTTATTTTTAACCCTGGTACTGAAAATCCAGAGTTTTATAAATTGCTTAACGCAGAAAAAATAGCTTTTGAAGAAGCTTGTACTTTAGTTTTACTTTCTACGAGACAGTACGAGTAACCCTAAAAACATAAATATTCCGTTTATAATAAGTATTTCGAAACCAATTTTATAACCACCTAAAATTGTTTCGGAATACATATTTAGTATATACGATACTAAAGGAGCTATAATAGCAATAATCCAAACCTTTTTATCGGCTATCTCTTTTTTAGTTAGAATTCCGAACGCAAATAAACCTAATAAAGGACCATAAGTATAACCAGCTGCTTTAAATAATTCCCATATTACCGATACATCTGTAAATAAAGAATCAAATAAAATAATTACTAAAATAAGTACAGCACTAAAACCTACATGTACTAGTTTACGCGTTTTTTCTTGGTTAACTTTAGGGTTGTTGTCAATTTCAATTATATCAATACAAAAAGATGTTGTAAGTGATGTTAATGCAGAGTCGGCGCTTGAGTAAGCAGCAGCAATTAAACCAAGTAAAAAGAAAGCTGAGGTTAAAACTCCTATTTCTGGTAGCATAGCTATGGTAGGAAAAAGATTGTCTTTACTAGCATTAATACCGTTTTGGGTAGCGTAGTCGGTTAATAATAACCCTAAAACTAAAAATAAAAGATTCACAAATATTAAAACAATACTAAAAGTAACCATGTTTTTTTGAGCTTCTTTAAGGTTTTTGCAAGTCAAGTTTTTTTGCATCATATCTTGGTCAAGACCCGTCATGGTAATGGTAATAAACATACCAGCTAAAAAACTCTTAATAAAGTATTGTGCATTATTAGTGTCGTCCCAAAAGAAAACTCTGCTTAGAGGATTTTCTATTGTGTAGTTGTAAACTTGGCTAAAGCTATTTAGGTTTAATGCTGAAGACAAAAAGAAAATAGCTACTACAACCGATATTAACATAAATAACGTTTGTAGGGTATCAGTAAATATAATAGTCTTAATTCCTCCTTTAAAGGTATAAAGCCAAATAAGAGCAATAGTAATAACAACAGCAACAGGAAAGGGTAAGCCAAATTGACTAAATATTAACAAGTCTAATACTTTGGCAACTAAAAATAATCGAAAAGCAGCACCTATAGTTCTAGAAATTAAAAAAGCTACAGCGCCAGTTTTATAACTAGTTTTACCAAAGCGTTCTTTTAGATAACTATATATAGAGGTTAATTGTAGTTTGTAATATAAAGGAAGTAAAACATAAGCTATTACAATATAGCCAACAAAATACCCAAGCACAACTTGAAAATATCCAAACTGTTTAGAGGCAACAGCACCAGGAACGGATATAAATGTAACCCCAGAAAGCGAAGCGCCAATCATTCCAAAAGCTACTAAATACCATGGAGATTTATTGTCCGCTAAAAAAAAGCTATTATTAGTAGCGTTTTTTCCTGTAAAGAAAGAAATACTAATAAGTACTAAAAAATAGCCAAAAATTAATAGAAGAATATGTGAAGGCTGCATAGGTTAAAAGTTTGTTGTTACTCAAATATAGTGTTTACCAAGTTAAAAGACTATTAGTAATTTTCGAGCTAAACACTATATTTGCTCTTATGGAGTTTTCGTCGAAATTGTTAGAAAAGGCAGTAGCTGAAATGGCACAATTGCCAGGAATAGGTAAACGTACAGCATTGCGTTTAGTATTACATTTATTACGACAACCCGAAAGCCAAACTACGCATTTAGCATCGGCATTACACCTAATGAGAACTAATATAAAGCATTGTAAAGAATGTTATAATATTAGTGATGTTGAATTATGTGAAATTTGCGCAAGCCATAATAGAAATAGAAAAATAGTTTGTGTAGTAGAAGATGTTCGAGATGTTATGGCTATTGAAAACACAAGCCAGTTTAAAGGGTTATACCATGTGTTGGGGGGTAAAATTAGCCCAATGGACGGTATAGGACCTCATGATTTAAAAATTACACAATTAGTAGATCGTGTTAAAAAAGGAGAAATTGACGAGTTGATTTTTGCTTTAAGTGCTACTATGGAAGGAGATACAACGAATTTTTATATATACAGGCAATTAAAAGATATTACTATTAAAATGTCTACTATTGCTAGGGGTATTGGTGTTAATGATGAAATAGAGTTTGCAGATGAGATTACATTGGGTAGAAGTATAATGAATCGTATTCCATTTGAAAATGCATTAAAATCATAATATATGCAGCTTTCAGTTATTATTTTAAATTATAATGTGCGTTATTTTTTAGAGTTGTGTTTGCATAGTGTGCAAAAGGCTTTAAAAGATATTGATGCTGAAATTATAGTTGTAGATAATAATTCTCCTGATGATAGTTGTAAAATGGTTAAGCTTCGTTTTCCAGATGTTCAACTAATAGAAAATAAAGAAAATGTAGGTTTTGCTAAAGCAAATAATCAAGCTGTAAAAATAGCAAAAGGTAAATATGTTTGTATTCTAAATCCTGATACAGTAGTTACAGAACAAACATTTATTAATTGTATTAAAAAAGCAAAAGTATTACCTAATTTAGGAATTATGGGAGTACGGTTATTAGATGGTAAAGGAAACTTTTTACCTGAAAGTAAACGTAATTTACCAACACTAAAGGTTTCTTTGTTAAAAATATTTGGTTCTAGGTTATCAAGTTTAGCACCTTACTATGCTACTAGTGTAGAAGAAAATTCAGAAGGGAATGTCTCTATATTAGTAGGTGCTTTTATGTTTGTTGAAAAGATAAAGTATGAAGAAGCAAGTGGTTTTGATGAACGTTATTTTATGTATGGAGAAGATATAGATTTCTCATACACTATGCAGAATTTAGGTTATGATAATTATTATTTAGGTACAGAATCTATTATACATTTTAAAGGAGAGAGTAGTTTTAAAAATAAAGTGTACAAAAAACGTTTTTTTGGAGCAATGAAATTGTTTTATAAAAAGCATTTTAACTCTTCTTTTGTTTTTAATTCAATAGTAAATTTAGGTATATTATTAGCCTCGTTTAAGAAGAATAAAAACAGTATTAAAAGAAATTTAGTATTCTCTAAAGCTTTTTTTGTCGGTATTAATGCTTTATTAAACGATAAAATAGCAAATAAAGTGCATTTGACATCGGAAATTATTTCTGCGGAATCATTAGTTAAATTTAATGAGGTAGATGAAGTTTCTTTGTGTTTTTTAGATATGTCTCATGTTAGTTATTTATCTGCTATTCAGTGCATTGTAAATGTTAAAGAAGAGTTAATTTATTTTAGATTTATTTTAGAGGAGCAAAGTTTTGCGGTCGGAAGCGATACAAGTGATGGTTTGGGCATCGTGATTTCATATTAATAAAATTTTAAAAAAGGTTGAGTTTTTTTAAATTCGCTTTAACCGATATTAAAGACAATATACACATGGCAAAGTACGAATTAAAACTTCCTAAAATGGGAGAAAGTGTTGCAGAAGCAAGTGTAACAACTTGGTTGAAAGATATAGGTGATACTATAGAGGCAGATGATATTGTTCTTGAGATAGCTACGGATAAAGTAGATACCGAAGTGCCTAGTGAAATAGCAGGAGTACTTAGAGAAAAACTATTTGAAGTAGGAGAAGTTGTAAAAGTTGGTCAAACTATAGCTATTATAGATTCAGATGAAGTAACTACTACAACAGAGTTAGAAACTTCAATAGAAAAAGAAGTAGAAGAGAGTGTTGTTTCTATAGAGGAACAAATAGAAAAAGTTACCGCTAAGAATCATATTTCAGCAACAACTAATACTATAGGTAGATTTTATTCGCCATTAGTAAAAAATATAGCTAATGAAGAAGGAATTTCTGAACAAGAATTGGATACCATAAAAGGTACTGGTGCAGGTGATCGTGTTACTAAAAATGATATTTTAGAATATATTGCTTCTAATAAAAAAGAAGAAATAATAGAGCCGTTAAAAGTTGTTGCTAAAAAAGAACAACAACCAGAAAAAGATAAACCGGCAGTTATAAAGAAAGAAAAAGTTGAGCCAACAATAGTTTCAGGAGGTGATGAAATTATAGAGATGACTAGAATGGGTAAAATGATTTCGCATCATATGACTAATTCTTTGTCAACATCGGCTCATGTGCAATCTTTTATAGAGGCAGATGTTACTAATGTATGGAATTGGAGAAGTAAAATAAAAGATGACTTTTATAACCGAGAAGGTGAAAAAATGACATTTACTCCTATTTTTATGGAGGTTATTGCACAAGCTCTTAAGCATTTTCCGATGATGAATGTTTCAACAGAAGGAGATAAAATAATAAAAAGAAAAAATATTAACATAGGTATGGCTGCGGCTTTACCAAATGGAGATTTAATTGTTCCTGTAATTAAAAATGCAGATCAATTAAATTTAGTAGGAATGGCTAAAACGGTTAATGACTTAGCTAATAGATCAAGGAAAAACGAATTAAAGCCAGATGATGTTCAAGGAGGAACCTACACTGTAACTAATATAGGTAGTTTTGGAACTGTAATGGGAACACCTATTATTAATCAACCACAAGTAGGTATATTGGCATTAGGGGCAATACGTAAAGTGCCAGCTGTAATAGAAACTCCTGATGGAGATTTTGTGGGAATTAGATATAGAATGTTTTTATCTCATTCTTATGATCATAGAGTTGTTAATGGAGCTTTAGGTGGTCAATTCGTACAAAAAGTAAAAGAATATTTAGAGTCTTGGGATGTTAATAGGGTAGTTTAATACTTTAAAAAACAAATAGTATATTTAGACTTTAGAATAAAGAGTGTAAAACTCTTTAAATAATTATGGCACGTAAATTGTAATAGCTAATATAAATAAACTTAATAACTTTTAAAACCATATATCAATGTTAAATAAGAATTTTAATTTAAAAAACTTACTAGTAGGATTAGGAGCTGTTGCTACATCAGTAGCAATGAATGCTAATGTAATAACAGAAGATGTTGTTACACCAAATGAAGATAAAATAACAGTTGAAACAGCTCAAGAAGCAGGAAATATCAATTGGAAACAATGGGCGCTAATGGTTCCTGTAGATTCGGGTTTAGGTATATCAACAATATTAAAAGGGAAATCTTTTAAAAAGAGACGTAATGATGATAATATCAAAAAGTTTTTCAAACAAAACTCAAATAACACTTATGAGTTAAAAGCAAGATTTACAGGGATAACAGAAGATGGAGAATTTGGTGAAAATCAAGGAAAATATTCATCTAGTGAACTTATAGAAGTGTATAGCCCAAAAGGTTCTCCAAAAGGGGAGACTAATTATTGGTCAAATAAAGGTATTCACGTTCTTAAATCTAGAATGAAAGCTTATAAAGCAAATGGAATTTCTACAACGTATTTATCTAGAATTGTTAGTATTGATAAAGAAGGTAATGAGTTTGATAAAATAAGAATCATGTGGAGAGATGGTTATATTTTAGCGGAAGTTCATGAAAACTTTAATGGAGGAAGCCGTTACAAGAGAACAAAAGTTGCTGAAGTAGGTGAAAACATGTTTAACTTTCAGTTAAAAATGACTAATGGAATCGTTAGTTTATCTATACAATGTAAAAATACAGGAGCAGACAGGAAAAATGAACAAATAGCAAAATTCAATAAGAGTGTAAATTCTAAAAATTTATTTAGAATAGGTAACTTTTATAAGAATGATCAAAATAGTGATGATTCAATAACTGTTCAATTAAAGTATGTTACTTTAACACATGCTTAATTAATTTTAGAATAAAGTAAAAAAAAGCCATCTAGTTTAGGTGGCTTTTTTTTGCTTTATTTAGAGTAAATTTTATCTACAGTAACATTAATATTTTCAATTTCGTCATTTACCACATAAGTATAAGTGTATTTAGATTCTACGTCAGCTAAAGGTATAAGTGTAATTAATAGTTTTTTGCTTTTTGGAGGAATTAATTCAATTAAAGGTCTATCGCTGCGTCTTCGAAAACCGATTGCATCTACTTTTAGAAAAATGCTTTTAGGTTTATCAGTAATGTTTTCTCCATATAAAAAAGTTCTTTTTTTTGTAATAACCTCTGTTATTATAACATCTTTATTTTGGCTATATGAGGATAGTGAAAAGATAAACGTAAATAAGATTGTAATTGAAAATTTCATACCCTAAAAATAATTAGTGTTCGTTAAAATGTATTGTTTTTAAATATAACTTAGTAATTCTACATTAAAATAGTAACTTTACGTTAATAAAATAAGAAAATGGAGCTAAAACTTACGCGTCCTATTTGTTTTTTCGATTTAGAGACTACAGGGATAAATATTTCAAAAGATCGTATTGTAGAAATATCAATACTAAAAGTATTGCCAAATGGTAATAAAGAAAGTAAAACCTGGTTGGTTAATCCTGAAATGTCGATACCAGAACAAACAACAGCTGTACATGGCATAACTAATGAAAAAATAGCAAATGAACCTACATTTAAAGAATTAGCTCCAGAAGTTAGTAAAATGATACAAGGATGTGATTTAGCAGGTTTTAATTCAAATAAATTTGATATACCTCTTTTGGCAGAAGAGATGCTTAGAGTAGGGGCTGATTTTGATATGTCTAATAATGTAGCAATTGATATTCAAAACATTTTTCATAAAATGGAACAAAGAACTCTTGTGGCTGCTTATAAATTTTATTGCGATAAAGATTTGACAAATGCGCATAGTGCTGAATTTGATACATTAGCTACTTATGAAGTATTGAAATCACAATTAGATAAATACCCTGAGCTAGAAAATGATACTAAATTTTTAGCAGAATTTAGTACACGTAGAAAAACAGCTGATTTTGCAGGTTTTATAGCATATAATGAAGAAGAACAAGAGGTGTTTACTTTTGGAAAACATAAAGGAAAATTAGTAAGTGAGGTTTTAGAAAAAGAACCAGGTTATTTCGGGTGGATTCAAAATGCAGATTTTCCATTGTACACAAAAAAGATTTTGACAGCTATTCGTTTACGTAATTTTAATGCTAAAGTTTAATTTATGAAAATAATATGTATAGGGCGTAATTATGTAGATCATATAAAGGAGTTGGAAAACGAAACACCTTCAGATCCTGTAATTTTTATGAAACCTGATACGGCGATTCTTTTAAAGAAGCAGCCTTTTTTTATACCTGATTTTAGTGAAGATTTACAATACGAAATAGAGTTAATTATAAAAATTAATAAAATAGGTAAACATATAAGTCCAAAATTTGCTCATAAATATTATGATGAAGTAAGTGTAGGTATAGATTTTACAGCTCGTGATTTACAGACTAAATTGAAAAATAAAGGCCTGCCTTGGGAGTGTAGTAAAGCATTTGATGGTTCAGCGGTTATAGGAAAATGGATTAATAAATCTAGTTTGAATAATGGTATGGATGAATTATCTTTTAGTTTAAAAAAAAATGATGAAACTGTACAAGAGGGACTTACAAAATTAATGTTATATTCGGTAGATGAATTAATAGCTTATATTTCAAAGTTTTTTACTTTAAAAATTGGTGATATTATTTTTACAGGAACACCTGCTGGAGTAGGTAAGGTGCAGCCAGAAGATAAATTGAAAGCTTATTTAGAGGGAGAAGAGCTATTACATATAAAAATAAAATAATGAGTCAATATTACACGCTAGAAAAAGTAAACGAATTAGCTGATGGAGACATGAACTTTATAGCTGTTTTGGTACAAACTTTTTTAGAAGAAATACCATCAGATATAAAAAGATTGACAGAATCTATAAATGCAGGAAATGCAACTGTTGCATATCAGTTTGCTCATAAAATGAAGCCAAGTTTTCAGTTGTTTAGTATTGAGGTTTTAAATTATGTAAAAATAATAGAGTCTTGGTCTACAGGAGAAGTTGGTCAAGAAGAAGCAGAATTTGCTTTAAAGAATATTCTTGAAAAATCGAATTCAGCCATTGAAGAAATGAAAAAAGATTTCTAATTAATGCAAGCAGAAATAATTACGATAGGTGATGAAATTTTAATTGGTCAAATTGTAGATACTAATTCCACTTTTATTGCTAAAGAATTAAATAAAATAGGAATTGATGTTTATCAAATTAGCTCTGTAAGTGATGAAAAGCAACATATTTTAAATGCGTTGTCTGAAGCGCAATCACGAGTTGATTTAGTAATTGTAACAGGAGGTTTAGGGCCTACCAAAGATGATATAACAAAACATACATTTTGTGAATATTTTGAAGATGTATTAGTTGAGAATAAAGATGTTCTTAACCATGTAGAAGAGTTATTTAAAAAATATTTTAAAAAACCTATAACAAAGGTAAATCAGCAACAAGCTCTAGTCCCCTCTAAAGCTGAGGTCTTAATGAATCCAGTTGGTACAGCACCAGGAATGTGGATTAACCATAAAAACACTGTTTTTGTTTCAATGCCAGGTGTTCCTTTTGAAATGAAAAATATAGTTTCTAATAGGTTAATACCTTTATTGCAAGAACGTTTTGAACGCCCTTATATACTTCATAAAACTATCTTAACATACGGAGAAGGGGAAAGTGTTTTAGCAGCACGTATAGAAGATATTGAAGACAACCTTCCAGAATATATAAAATTAGCTTATTTACCAAGTTTAGGTAGGGTTAGGCTTCGTTTATCAGCAAGAGGAAATAATAAAGAAGTATTAGAAAATGCTATCTCTGAACAATTACAAAAAATAGAAGATCGTATAGGTAATGTTATTGTTGGTTACGATAATGATGAAAGCTTAGAAAAAGTAATAGCTAATTTGTTAACTAAAAACAATTTAACCTTAACTACTGCAGAAAGTTGTACAGGTGGAAAAATAGCACAATCATTTACGGCTATAGAAGGAGCATCCGCTTATTTTAAAGGTGGTATTATTCCATATAATGTAGGTGTTAAAACAGAGGTTTTAAATGTTTCTAAAGCGTTAATAGATAAATATTCTGTAGTAAGTAACCAAGTAGCGGAATCTATGGCAGAAAATGCTTTAAAACTGTTTAAAACTGATTTTGCAATAGCAACTACAGGTAATGCAGGGCCTACAAAAGGAGAAAGTAATGCTGAAGTTGGTACAGTTTGTATTGCAATAGCTACGCCTACTAAGGTAGTATCAGAACAATATTTATTTAGTAATAGTAGACAGCGTACCATTGGCAAGGCAGTAGTTAAGTCTTTAGAAATGTTGCAAAATGAAATTTTAACACACATAAAAGCATATTAATAGCTTGAATTATGCTATTTTTGTAGTCCCAAAAAAAATAAGAATAAAAAACACATATATTTTTAGAATAGGTTTGTTTATATGGTTTAATATCCGTTAATTTGCACCCTGTTTTGAAATAATACAAAAGATACAACCATGTCAAGAGTTTGTGAGCTTACCGGAAAGAAAGCAATGGTGGGAAATAATGTTTCTCACGCGATGAATAAAACAAAGCGTAGATTTGATGCTAATTTAATCAAAAAACGTTTCTTTATTCCAGAAGAAAATAGTTGGGTAACACTTAAAGTGTCTACATCAGCGTTGAAAACAATTAACAAAATCGGAATCTCTGCCGCTTTAAAAGAGTCTAGAGAAAAAGGTTTTTATAAAAAATAATTCCTCCTTAAAAGGTATAATATAAAGCACCATGGCAAAAAAAGGAAACAGAATTCAAGTAATTTTGGAATGTACAGAGCATAAAGCAACTGGACAACCCGGAACATCAAGATATATAACAACAAAGAACAAAAAGAATACTCCAGATAGAGTTGAAATCAAAAAATTCAACCCTATTCTTAAGCGTATGACTGTTCATAAAGAGATTAAATAATTAAGTTATGGCAAAGAAATCAGTAGCAACGTTACAAACAGGTTCTAAGAGATTAACAAAAGCTGTGAAAATGGTGAAATCTCCGAAAACTGGATCTTACACTTTTGTAGACTCTATTATGTCTCCTGAGTTAGTGAAAGACTTCTTTAAGAAGTAATTTTTTCAAAACAATATATTAGCCATTCTATTTATTATAGGATGGCTTTTTTTGGTTTTACATTATTGTAATGCCTCATATTTAGTATATTTATAAAGTAACAATCACATTACTATATGAGCTTTTTTAAAAAGATTTTTTCAAAAGAAAAAAAAGAAACCCTTGATAAAGGACTAGAAAAATCAAAAACCAGTTTTTTTTCTAAATTAGGAAAAGCCGTAGCAGGAAAATCTAAGGTAGACGATGAGGTTTTAGATGATTTAGAAGAGGTTTTAGTATCGAGTGATGTTGGTATTAAGACTACTGTTAAAATTATTGATCGTATTGAAGCTCGTGTGGCTAAAGATAAATATTTAGGTACTGCCGAGTTAGATACTATACTTCGTGAAGAAATAGCAGGTTTGTTATCAGAAACAAATCAAGGTGAAGCAAAGGAGTTTTCGGTTCCAGAAAATAAGAAACCTTATGTTTTAATGGTTGTTGGAGTTAATGGAGCAGGAAAAACAACTACTATTGGTAAGTTAGCTCATCAATTTAAAAAACAAGGTTTAAACGTTGTTTTGGGAGCTGCCGATACTTTTAGAGCTGCCGCAATTGATCAGTTACAAGTATGGGCCGATAGAGTTGATGTGCCTATTGTAAGACAAGATATGGGTAGTGACCCAGCATCAGTTGCTTTTGATACTTTAAAGTCAGGAGTTTCTAGTAATGCCGATGTTATTATTATAGATACCGCTGGTCGTTTACATAATAAAGTTAATTTAATGAATGAATTAACTAAAGTGAAAAAAGTAATGCAAAAAGTAATTCCTGATGCGCCACATGATGTGTTACTAGTGTTAGATGGTTCTACAGGTCAAAATGCTTTTGAACAAGCAAAACAATTTACAGCAGCAACTGATGTTAGTAGTTTAGCTATTACTAAATTAGATGGTACTGCTAAAGGAGGGGTTGTAATTGGTATTAGTGATCAATTTCAAATACCTGTAAAATATATTGGGGTAGGAGAAGGAATTGAAGATTTACAAGTATTCAATAAATTTGAATTTGTAGATTCTTTCTTTAGTTAATTTCTCTATTTCATAAAAAAAACACCTTAGTATTAATATTAAGGTGTTTTTTTATTTTCTGAATATAGCTTTTATAAAAGGGAAATAGGGTAATTTACTAATTAGCTTTATTTCTTGGTAGATACTAGTTTCTTCATCTAAAAAGCTAAATAGTAATTTTGGGTGGGTGTGTTTATATATTTTATAAAATATGTTAGCACCAATATTATTTTCATAAGTTAATATTTTTAATAATAACTTATCATAAAAAGCAAAGCGCTTACAGTTATTTAGGCCAATTGGTTTTTTGTTGCTCTTTAGTTGTTTAATTATAGCAATAGCATTTTTTTCGGCAAACTTAAAAGAGTAACCAGTAGATGCTTTGACCCATCCTCCGGCCGTTCCTATTTTTGTTATTTTTGAACTATGATGTTTTTTGAAATTGTAATTAGTCATAGGTATTTGACCTTCTTCAATTTCGGTAATTTCATATTTAAGGCCTGTAAAATTCTTTCTTATATAAGTGCTTATTTGGTTGTCAAAATCGTTAGTATCGATAGTAAAAGGGGCAAAAAAGGTGTATTCAAGTAAAGCTTCTGTTTTGCTTTTGGGTAAAATATACATAAAACTAGTACTGTTTTGCCAACTGTGGCTATAGTCCATCATTGTAAAAGTAGCATTATCAAAAACAGGTTTAGTGGCTTTTATAACCCAGCCTCTAAAGCTTTGATTTATATAAGTAGCTTCTTTTTTTATGATATCAATACTAATTTCTAACCTACTATCAAAAACATGTTTGGCTTTATAAGTTTTGTTTTGATTGGTAGTAATGGAAACACCAGATTTTGTTTCTTTTACATTAATTATTTCTTCCGTAAAGAAAGAAAATGAATTACTGTTTTGAAGCGTTGTTTTGCAATAATTATAAAAATCTATTGCATTAATTTTTTTGTAACTATATGGTGCTAAAGCTATTTTAAGATCGTTGTTTTTGTTTTTAAAATATGTTGTGTTCCAGGTGTTAGAAACACAATTATCCCATTTCCCATTTCCTTTTTCCCAATAACATAAAGTTTTATCATTGGTGTTTTTAATGTGTTTATCGAAAATGGCAATGCTTTTGTTTTCAAAGAATTTGTCGGACTGCATTTGCATTGCAATATGAAAACCTGCAACGCCAGAACCAATAATTATATAATCAAAATTTAGATTATTGTTTAATTGAGTAGTCAACTATTTATTTTGTTTAAAGTATTTAAGAGGAACAAATAGCATTCCGAAGCATTCTCCTTCGCCTTTTCCTAAATGTTTATGGTGTACTTTATGTGCCCTGCGAACTCCTTTAGCATACCAACCATTTGCATTGCGGAATAATTTAAAACGTTGATGAATAAAAATATCGTGTACTAAAAAATAAGTAATACCGTAAGCTAAAATACCTAAGCCAATTGGTAAGCCAAACCATGCAATATTATATTCCCAAAGTAAAAAGCAACCAATACTAATTAAAGCATAAAATATAAAAAAGAAGTCGTTACGCTCCCACCAGTTAGAATGCTTTTTATGATGATGATCGGCATGTAGATACCATAAAAAACCGTGCATAACGTACTTATGGGTAAACCAAGCCATAAATTCCATAAATAAGAAAGTGCCTAAAAATATTGTTAACCAAAAAGCTATAAACATAGTTTTAAATTAAATTAAGACGAAAATTAATATAACAATGCGCTAATACTCCAGCTTTTTGATAATCAGAAACTCGAATACGGGTTTCTTTTAATTTTGTAGAAGGAGTAGTTTTTAATTTTTTAAGCAATTTACTGTAATATTTGTAAGCAGTATACACTCCAAATCGGGCTTCTATAGGTAGGTTTTTAATACCAATATAAGCTAGCTTAAAATCTTCTTCTATTTCTGTTATAATTTCTTGTTTAGAGTTTTCGTTTAAGTTATTTAAGTCAACATTAGGAAAATAAGTGCGTTCTAAGCCTTCAAAATCAGCTTTTAAATCTCTTAAAAAATTCATTTTCTGAAAAGCAGAACCTAAGCGCATAGCACTACTTTTTAATTCGTTGTATAGTTTATTATTTCCTTTTACAAAAACACGTAAACACATTAAACCTACTACATCGGCAGATCCGTAAATATATTCTTTGTATTCGGTATCCGTAAGGTATGTTTTTTTACTAAGGTCTAAACGCATACTTTTCATAAAAGCTTCGTAAAGATCAGGCTCAATATTGTATTTGTGTACCGTTTCTTGAAAACTATTTAAAATAGGGTTTAAACTAATTTTATTTTTAATGGCAGTATACATTTGTTGTTCAAAATCATTGAACAGCTCTGTTTTATTATAATCATGAAAGCTATCTACTATTTCATCTGCAAAACGAACAAAACCATATATATTATAAATGTCTTGCCTAATACTTGGAGCTAGCATTTTTGTTGCTGAAGAAAATGAAGTACTGTAAGATTTTGTAACTGCTTTACTACATTGGGCAGAAACGTTATCAAAAATAGATTTCATAACTTATAATTTTAGTTGTTTATAATAAGACCAGAGGCCAATTTGCCAGAAATTAATGCTGGAGGCACACCTGGACCAGGAACTGTTAATTGCCCCGTAAAAAATAAATTTTCTACTTTACTACTTTTTAAATTAGGTCTTAAAAAAGCAGTTTGCATAAGCGTGTTAGCCATGCCGTATGCATTACCTTTATACGAGTTGTAACGTTCTATAAAATCGTTTACGCAAAAACTTTTCTTGTAAACAATATTGTTTCTAATAGTTTGTTCGGTTATTTTTTCGAACCTATCAATAATTTTATTGAAATATTTTTCACGTAACTCTTCGGTATCTTCTAAATCAGGAGCTATAGGTATTAAGAAGAAACCATTTTCCATTCCTGCAGGAGCAGTATTACTATTTGTAATAGAAGTGAAATTGGCATAAAATAAAGGTTCCGTAGGCCATGAAGGATTATCGTAAATCTCTTCGGCATGTTTTTCAAAATCGGTGTCAAAAAATAAATTATGATGACTTACGTTTTTTAATTTTTTATCAAAACCAATATAAAATAGTAGGCTAGAAGGAGCAAAGGTTTTTTTGTTCCAATACTTTTTACTGTATTGTTTTTCGTTATTTTTTAACAGGCTTTCGGTGTGTTTATAATCGGCACCACTAAGTACTTTGTTAAAATTTAAAACAGTATCATTTACCGTAATTCCGGTTACCTTATTGTTAGTAGTATTTATTTTAGTAACGTTATTATTCGTTTTAATTTCTACACCTAAACTTTTGGCTAATTTTTCCATAGCAAGTATAACTTGGTGCATTCCACCTTTAGGTTGCCAAGTTCCTAAACCAAAATCGGCGTAGTTCATAAAGTTATAAAAAGCAGGTGTGTTCTTAGGTTTGGCACCTAAGAACAACACCGGAAATTCTAGAATTGAAACCAATTTGGGGTTGGTAACTTTTTTGCGAACTTGCTTTGAAACGTTGCTAAAAAACTGATTAAGTTTTGTAATTGTTTTTGGTGTAATAAGTTCTAATGGCGAAATACCAGGCCTGTACACTAAGTCTTTTACTGCAATGTCATAATTGCTTTTTGCTTCGGTAATAAATTCTTTTAAGGCAGTAGAACTTCCTTTTTCTTCTTGCTCAAAAGTGTTATAGATATCTTCTAAATTATCAGCAATATCTACTTTGCCGTCTTCAAAGAAAACAGAATAAGCAGGGTTTAATTTTGTTAATTCATAAAAGTCAGCAACGGTATAACCAAAGTCTTTAAAAAAACGCTCAAAAACATCGGGCATCCAATACCATGAGGGTCCCATATCGAATGTAAAACCATCAGCTTTAAATTGACTTGCACGACCACCAATACTTTCATTTTTTTCAAATACGGTTACGTTGTAACCATCTTTTGCTAAATAACAAGCGGCAGATAAAGAAGAAAACCCAGAACCGATAATTGCAATTTTCTGACTCATTTTAAGCTATTATTTTTTGAAAATCTTTGAATGACTGAATATGTTTAATATCTGTTGGTACTAAAATATCGGTTAGAATTCGGCCCATTACCCATAACTCATGATTGTTAGGGGCAGATATTTGATCGTTAAATTCATTAAGATAAGCTAGAACATCATTGGTGTTAGGAGCTACTGTAAAATACGATGTAAACACAAGGTTGTTGTGTAACTTAGCTATGCCCTCTAGTTCTTCTTTTGAAATATTAGAACCTAAATAGATAGTTCTATATCCGTTTGAGAGTAATAAGTTATTTAAGAAAATAATAGATAGATCACTTATTTCCCCTTGAGGTAAAAATAATACAAACGTTTTTTTATTGTCAGTCTCGTAAGTTTGTATGTTGTTTATATTACTCCAAAGTTTTTGTTTAATAAGGTTTGTAATAAAATGCTCATGTGTACTATTAATAGTACCACTTTGCCACAAAAGACCTATTTCATTTAAAAATGGAATGAAAATATTAAAAAACACTTCGTTTAATGAATAACGACTCAAAGCTTCGTTTACTGTAGTATTAAAAATAGTAGTGTTATAATTTAACATTGCTACTTTTAAATTATTAAACGATTTATCTATGATTGTTTTATCAGAAATTATAGTGTTTAGATATTTATTAATTTCATCTGGAGTTAATTTTGCAACTCTAGAAATTTTATAACCACAGTTTACAAGAAAACTAACGTTTAACAGTTTTTTTAAACTGTCCATGTTGTAGGTTCTAATGTTTGTGTCGGTTCTTTCAGGGCTTAGTAGATGATATCTTTTTTCCCATATACGTATAGTGTGCGCTTTTACACCACATACATTTTCAAGATCTTTAATAGAAAAGCTTGCGCTCATAAATGTTGAACAAATAATAATATTAGTTAAACAAATTTAAATATTTTGATAATGCTTATTGTAAGAATAAACATAATTTTAACAAGCTATTAGTAAAAAGTACAGTATATACGGTTATCTATTGTACTATTTTTGGATAGTTAACTATTAATTAAATGAGAAGAATAAAATTATTAATATTAGGTGTTTTGTGTGTGGCGTACAGTGCTATATCTCAAAATAAAATAAATGGAATAAGTTTTGTCTCATCAAGAGAACATGCCACACAGGCTAATGTAGATAAAGTGGTTGCTGTTAATGCCAACCATGCAGCAATTATGCCTTTTGGTTTTATTAAAGATTTAAATTCGCCTAATGTTGTTTTTAATTCTGATTACCAATGGTATGGCGAAACTAAACAAGGGGTGAACCAATATATTGAGATTCTTAAAAAGAATAGTATTGATATTATGCTAAAGCCTCAAATTTGGATTGCAGGTGGTAAATATACAGGAGCACTTAAAATGAAAACCGAAGAAGAGTGGCAAGTTTTAGAATCTTCGTATTTAAGTTTTATTTTAACCTATGCTAAAATTGCAGAAGATGCTCAGGTGCCTATTTTTTGCATTGGTACTGAGCTTGAAAAATTTGTAATTAATAGACCTAATTACTGGAAAAAACTAATTGCAGAAGTTAAAAAGGTTTACAAGGGTAAATTGACTTATGCTGCAAATTGGGATGAATATAAACGTGTATCTTTTTGGGAACAACTAGATTATATTGGTGTAGATGCTTATTTTCCTATTTCATTAAAAAAAACACCATCGGTTAAAGAGTTACAACGTGGATGGCAAAGATGGAAAAATGAAATAGGGGTACTTTCTATTACTAAGAGTAGGCCTGTTTTGTTTACAGAATTTGGTTATCGTAGTATAGCATATACGGCCAATGAACCTTGGAAATCAGACAAGAATAATAAAAAACCAAATTTTGAAGCTCAAGTAAATGCTACTGAAGCTGTTTTTAAAGAGTTCTGGAAAGAACAATGGTTTGCAGGTGGGTATATATGGAAATGGTTTATTGATTACGAAAATTCAGGTGGAGAGTTTGATAACCGTTTTACTCCTCAAAATAAACCTGTTGAAAATACGATAAGGTCATATTTTAAGGAGTATGAATGATTTGTTGTGTAACGTTTTGTTAGTAGTATATTTTTTTATCTATTATTTTTACTTTTTTCTCAAGTTCTAACTTTTTTATTGTTCTAATGGTTGCTTCAATGCTTAAACCTAATAAGCCGGCTATGTTTTTTCTTGTAAATTCAACCTTTAATCCAAATGGAACCTTGTTCTCGTGTACATCATTTTTAAGATATTTAAACAATGTGAGTATAGCTTCTTCTGCTGAATTTGAAGAGATACCATTAGCCATAGTGGCTTTATAATAAATCCTATGCGATATTAGTTTAGTAAAGTCGTAGTGAATTTTATTATGACTTAGTAGTAATTCTTTAAATTTATTCTTAGGCAAGCGGTAGATAGATAAATCATTAATAGCAATTGCATTTGCAGGATATTTATAGTTAATTAATAAAGGAGGTTCTCCAAAACTTTTGTTTTTTCCAAAAATTCCTTGAATAAACTCATTTCCTCTGTCATTATAATTATTCATTTTAACACCGCCTTTAATAACTTGAAAATAATATTTAGCAGTATCTCCTTTTTTAAAAAGAAATTCATTCCTTTTAAATTGTAGGATTTCTGAACCATATTCTTCTAAAATTTTTTTTTCAATCATATGATTTGAATCATAAATTTTAAGGTTGTTATGATGATATTTTTGTTTACAACAAATATGGTGAAAAGAACTTACATATTAATACACCTCCAATAAACGGTTTTAGAAGTTTTAGTGAAATTTAATCGCAGGGCGATAGTCAATGTTTAACTCTCCGATGTTTGCGTCTAGGTTATTTTAGACTCAAAATATGAATTAATTTAATATTATAAGAAAACAATAAGAATATATTATGGCAAGTAAAAAAACAATTGAAATAGTAAAATCTACAGCACCTGTTTTGGAAGAACATGGAGAAGCAATTACAAAAGTGTTTTATAAATTATTATTTGATAATCATCCAGAGTTAAAGGATATATTTAATATGACAAACCAAAAGAAAGGAAGGCAACAAAGAGCCTTGGCAAACGCTGTTTTTAAATACGCCTGTCATATTGATAAATTAGAAATGATGGGAGATGCTGTTGAAACGATTGCACAAAAACATACTAGTTTGTCTGTACCTAAAGAAGCGTATCCTATTGTAGGAGCAAATCTTTTAAAAGCTATTAAAGTAGTTTTAGGAGACGCTGCAACACCAGATATTATGAATGCTTGGGAAGAAGCCTATGGAGACTTAGCTGTTATTTTTGTAGGTAAAGAGGAAAGTGTATATGCTGAGAGAGAGAAATATAAAGGTGGTTTTAGAGGTAAGAAAGAATTTGAAATCATAAAAAAAGTAAAGGAGAGTGATGTTGTTACTTCATTTTATTTGAAAAGAGAAGATGGAAATGTATCACCTAATTTTATTGCAGGTCAGTATGTTGCAGTGACAATATTAATACCTAATACAAGTCATAAACATACAAGAACTTACAGTTTGTCAGATTCTAATGATAAAGACTATTTAAGAATTAGTGTTAAAAAAGAAGCTGGGAATCCAGATGGAATTGTTTCTAATTTTTTACATCCTGATAAGACTGTTGGAGATACATTAACTCTAGGAATGCCTTCGGGAGAATTTGTCTTAAAAGAAAGTAAGAGACCTTTAGTTTTATTAAGTGGAGGTATAGGAATAACGCCTGTGTTAAGTATGTTTAAAGAGGCTATGAAAAATAATTCTAAAGACGTTATTTTTATTCAATGTGCTTTAAATAGTAATACGGTAGCTTTTAAAGATGAAATTAATTTCTTATCAAATGAAAGAACTAAATCGTTGGTTGTTTATAGCGAGCCTTTAAGTAATGATGTTTTAGGTCAAGATTATGATTTTAAAGGTTTTTTGACGAAAAGTATATTGGAAGAATTAAATATAACTAATGAAAGTGATTTTTATTTTTGTGGGCCAACACCTTTTATGGCTAATTTACTATCTATTTTAGGAGATTTAAAAGTAAATGAAGAACATATAAATTATGAATTCTTTGGTCCTGCTGAAGAACTTACTTTAGCTATTTAAAAAGCAGTATGGTTTTATTAAATATTTGCTTTTCTTTTCATTTTATGATTAGAAGAGCAAAAGCTGCATTCAAGGTTCTAACGCAACAAACGTTGCTTTTTTTTTAGTTAGTCTAAGCTACAAATTTTAGCTCATATTCCATTATTTCTTTCGAGGTTTTATAACCTATAATTTTGCGAGGTCTATTGTTGAGTTTTTTTTGAATAAAAAGTAGTCTGTTTTCATCAATTTCGTTGAAGTCCGTTCCCTTTGGAAG
>CAZJGP010000119.1:0-8563 GCA_964545595.1 uncultured Flavobacteriaceae bacterium
ATGTAATTTAGGGTCTGTAATTTTTTTCAAAGTATCCATTCCTCCTCGAGCTTTATGTTTTTTACCTATTGCTAATTTTATTTTATTAGTAATATTTTTACCATTCCTAAAATCTTCTAGTAAACTAGCTTCATCATTAGAAAACAAACAATTTTTTAATTTTCCATCAGCTGTTAATCTAATACGATTACAAGTATCACAAAATGGGTTTGTAACCGAACTTATAATAGCAAAACTACCTATAGCACCTTTTATAGTATAATTACGAGAAGTATCGTTAGGCAGATCGTTTAAACGAATTACTTGCTGACTAAAAAATGAATTTGCATTACTTAAAATAGTTGCTTCACTTACTAATTTATCTGTTTTCCAAGCATTACCATCAAAAGGCATAAATTCTATAAATCTAATTTTTAAATTTTCTTTTAAAGTTAAATTTATAAAGTCATTAATTTCATGATCATTTATACCTTTCATTAAAACTACATTTAGCTTTACAATAGGTACTAATTGTTGTATTGTTTTAATGGCTTTCCAAACCGAATTGAAATAATCTCGTCGTGTAATTTGAGCGTTTTTTTCAGCATTTAAAGAGTCAATACTAATTGTAATATTTAAAATGCCTAGCTCTTTTAGTAAAGGTAAATAACGTTCTAACAAAATTCCGTTAGTAGTAATTGCTATTTCCACATTTAGTGTCGCTAATTTTCTAATTATAGTTTCAAAATCTTTACGAACAAAAGGTTCTCCGCCAGTTAAACGAATTTTAGTAACACCATTCGTTACAAATAATTTAGCTATTTCATAAATTTCATTAGCCGACATTAAATGTGCTCTAGGGGATAATGGTATACCAGCAGCAGGCATGCAATACGTACAACGTAAATTACATTTTTCGGTAAGCGATATACGTAAATAAGTATGCTTACGCTGAAAATTATCGGTTAATATTTGTGACGAATTGATCATTAATGCTGAGCGCCTTTTAATATTTTAAATGCATGTAAAACAGCCGGAAAAATAGCATCCATAGATTCTTTAGCCCCGTTTGTAGAACCAGGTAAAGCTAAAACTATAGTATTACCAATTACTCCTGCAACACTGCGCGAAAGCATGGCATAAGGCATTCTATTTTGACCGTAGGTTCTAATAGCTTCTTCTACACCAGGAATACGTTGTTCTAATAAAGGTTCTAATGCTTGTGGTGTAACATCGCGTGGCGATAAACCAGTACCACCAGTAAAAATAATTAATTGATTACCGGCTTGTTGTAATGTCTTAGTTTTCTCTTGAATTTGATCAAACTCATCAGGAATAATTGTGTATTCATTAACCGTAACTTCGCAACTTTCTAATTTGTTGATAATAGCTTTACCAGCTCGATCTTCTTTTTCACCAGCACTAATAGAATCGGAACAAACAATAACAGCAGCATTTAACCCTTTACCAGAATCTTTATATGATGATTTTCCGCCTTTTTTATTAAGGAGTTTTATGTTTTCAATTTCAATACCTTTATCAACAGGTTTTAGCATATCGTACATAGTAATTGCTACTACCGATGCGGCATGCATAGCCTCAACCTCTACACCAGTTTTATATAGTGTTTTTATAGTTACTTTTACATGTATTAGTAAATTTTCAACAGTATACTCAACACTAGTAAATTCAATAGGTAAGGGGTGGCAATCAGGTATCATATCGCTAGTTCGTTTTGCAGCAAACAAACCAGCAGTTTTAGCCATTTCAAAAACATCTCCTTTAGGAATTTGTTTGGTTAAAATAGCTTCGATAGTTTTAGGGGTACTAACCTTAACAGTTGCTTGTGCAACTGCTGTTCTTAGTGTGTTGTTTTTATGAGTAATATCTACCATTTTATTTATTTACTTTCCAAACGTGAGTTTCATCTTCAAAAACTTCTTTTCCAAAAACAGGAGATTCTTTTTTAATACGCTCAACTAAATATTCTAGAGCTTCAAAAACAACCTTTCTATGTGGGGCCGAAACAAATACGAATAAGCAAATTTCTCCTGTTTTTACTATACCTTTACTATGGTAAATATGAGAACAGGTTAATTCAAATTTTTCAAAAGCAGCTTCTCTAATTTCGTCAAATTTTTTATTAGCCATTTCTTCATAGGCACTATAATCTATACCTGTTACGGTTTTACCGTCAATAACATCGGCTCTTACTTGTCCTAAAAAAATATTGTGTGCACCAATAGTTGTTTTTGATTGGTGTTTACGAATTGAGTTGCCTATAAAGTCAGAAGTTATAGGACCTTCTATAAATACGTTTTTCATTTTTATATTTACTAAAACTAGTTTAATTTTTTATTTATTGCTAACACTATTACCCACCTGCAAAAGGAGGTAAAATTGCTATTACACAATCTTCTGTTATAACCGTTTGCGGATTCACTAATTGTTGGTTAACTGCTATTTGATAGCTTAATTTACCAAGTTCAGCATATTTATTAATTAATAAATCTTTTAACTGCTTTACAGTTATTTTACTTTCTAATACAAATTCTTCTTGTACACATTTTATAGCTTCGGCTACCAAGCCAAAATAAAGTATATCTAATTTCATATTTGAATAGCTTTTAATTGTTCTTGTGTGTTTATGTTGGCTACTTGTTTAGTCCATTTTTCAGGAACTTCTACATAATTAACATTTAGGTTATTTAAAACATTCATTAGTTTTAAATGGTCCTTTTCTAAATGTGTTTTAAAGGTTTTTAAACAAGCAGTATTATAAATACCTATTAAAGGCATTTTTTTTTGATTACAACTTATAACTGTAGCATCATAGTTTATAGAATGTTTGCCTATTAACCAATGCAAAGCATTGTACTCTATAAAAGGAATATCGCAGCTTAATATTAAGTTGTTTTCAGTTTTACTATCGCTCAAGGCAGAAGTAATTCCGCATACAGGACCTTTTTCTTTTTTTAAATCAGGAACCAATGGATAGTTTAAATTTTCGTGTTTTTTTAAAGAAGAAATTAATTTAATTTCATTTTTTAATTTAGAAGCACTTTCTGTTATATGTTGTAAAAAGCTTTTTCCGTTTAATAAAAAACTAGCTTTGTCGCTTCCCATACGGGAGCTTTTACCACCACAAACTATATAAGTTGTTAAATTATTGTTCATTGTTAAAAGCATTATTTTGTTGCTCTATAAAATCCCAACAACGTTGTTTCATTTTGTCAAAAGCTTCCATTTTTTGTTTTCCGTAAGCAGTTATTTGAGTACCGCCACCGCCGCTACCACCAGTAGATTTATTAACCATAGGTTTTGGGGCCGATTTGTTGATAGCATCTACTAAGTTCCAAGCTTTTTTATAAGACATATTCATACTCTTTGCAGCTTTAGATAAAGAACCTTCTTTAGCAATTGCTTTGAGTAATTTTATACGGCCTTCTCCCAGGAAAATACCTTCTGAGTTTTCAACCCAAATACGACTTTTAATTTCGAACATAAATAACGTTATGTTTTCAAATATACAACGAAACTATGAACTTGAAATGAAAGTTAATTAGGTTTTTTTTGTAAGAAGTTATAGATTGCACCTACTATCCAATTATATGTGTACAGTAAGCTTAATACCAGTAAAAAATAAATTCGTTTTAACCTCTAATAGAGACGAGGCTATAGGCAGAGAAACATTACCAATTGATTGTTACCAAAAAGGAAACACTCGAATGTTATTCCCTAAAGATCAAGTAGCTGGAGGTACTTGGATTGCCGTTAGTGAAAAAGATCAAATGATTTGTTTACTTAATGGAGGTTACCAAGATCATACAAAATTAAAAAATTACCGACACAGTAGAGGTGTTGTGGTTACAGATATACTTTCTGAAAAAAGTTTATTTGAAGCAATGACAAATTATAATTGTGAAAATTTAGAACCTTTTACACTAGTTGGTGTAGATTGGTCTAACGATTTAGCGTTTTACGAATTAGTTTGGGACGGAAAAACGAAGCATCTTCAAAAATTAGACACTTCAAAATCGCATATTTGGTCATCATCAACATTATATACTGATGAGATGAAACAAATGCGTAGAGATTGGTTTGCCGATTACCAAGCAAAAAATGAAATGACTAAAAATTCTATTATTAAATTCCATAAAGAAGGTGGAGTTGGTAATGATTTTTATGATTTACAAATAAAAAGAGGAAATCTTCAAACAAGAAGCATAACACAAGTTTCTATAGAAGATGATGTAACAGTAATGAAATATGAAGATTTAATTATTAATAAAATTTTTGAAACTTCATTTGAACCAGTAAACAGTTAAATATTGAATACAGGTGTTATTATTCCTATAGCTTACCCCGATGCATATGTGCAATATTCAGAAGGTGGATTACAACAAGCTGTTTTATCAACTATTGGAGTTGGTAAAAAAGGTTTTGTAAAAGCCGGACATGCTTTATTATTACTTATAGAAAATAAAACAGGGAAAGTTCAATACTTTGATTTTGGTCGTTATGTTACACCTTCAGGTCATGGTCGTGTTCGTGGAGAGATAACAGATAAAGAATTAGAAATTCCTATAAAAGCAAAATTTAATAGCTCTAATGAACTTATAAATTTTGAAGAAATTATTCTTTGGTTAGAGGCGCACCCCGAAAAAACACATGGCGAAGGTAAAATGATAGCTTCGGTTTGCAATGATATTAATTATCAAAAAGCATATGATTACTTAATAGGTTTACAAGAGCAAGGCAGTATTCCTTACAAAGCTTTTGGTAATATAGGTAGTAATTGTTCTCGATTAGTAACAGATGCTTTAATTAAGGGAACTACTAATAAAGCTATTGCTAAAATCTTAAAACGAAATAATAAATTTACACCAAGTCCATTAGGTAACGTAAAGCACGGAGCTTTTGGAAAAAAAATGTTTACTATTTATAATGGTAAAATAGAAGAATATACTAAATCTATTTTTAAAGATAATATTTCTAATTTTTTCGATAACTCTAACATTCCTACTTTAAGTACTAATAAACGACCAAAAGAAATTGATGGTGCTCAATTATTAGAAGGTATAGGTGCAGCAGCATATTTTAAATTAGAGTTTATTAATAATGAATATGTAATTACCCGTTATACGGGAAGTTTTAAACAAGATTTTAAAGGTGTATTTACTGTAGATAAATCTAATTTTGATATTTTAAAAAATTATGAATTTATATATGACAGTAATTGTAGCTATTGCCATATTAAACAAAATGAATCTATTTATCGTTTTGATGTAAAAAAATAAGATACCTATTTAAGGTAATTTTTAAGACCTGTATGCTTTTATAGTATACAGGTTTTTAATTTGTTAGAAGTAAATTAATTTATAAATAAAGCTTATAGATTATATTTGTAATTTAAAATTTAAACCCAATTTATGCCTACCGAAAAATTAGTTAATCACTTAGAAAGTTTTTTAACAGAACGTAGAAAAGCTAATAACCATAAAGTGTTAGCTAAACGTTCGTATCATTTTACAGTGGCTATAGAAGATGTTTACCAATTACACAATACAAGTGCTGTAATGCGTAGTTGCGATGTTTTTGGTGTGCAAGATGTTCATGTTATTGAGGAGCGTAATGTACGTATGATAGATAGAGAAATAGCTATGGGAGCTCAAAAATGGGTTGACGTTCATAGATACCATACCACTAAAGATTGTGTAGCTAGCCTTAAAGAAAAAGGATATCAAATTGTAGCGACTTCGCCTCATGGTAATAATTGTATTACTTTGGCTGAGTTTGATATATCGAAACCTTCTGTTTTCTTTTTTGGTAAAGAAGATACAGGTTTAAGTGATTATGTTTTAGACCAGTCCGACGTACAACTAATGATACCTATGGTAGGGTTTACAGAGAGTTTAAATATATCCGTATCTGCAGCAATTATATTGCAACATGTTACGCAACAATTACGACAATCTAATATTGATTGGAAGTTTACCGATGTGCAATTATTAGCAAAACGTTATGACTGGGTTTGTAAAGTAATTAAAAGTCACGAAAAAATAACGGAACGTTTTAACGAAGAAAACAAGCTTTAAAACAATTGTATTAATAAAGAAACTGAATCTTGTTAAGATTCAAATGTATTTTAATCTATATTAGATATATAATTTAATAGAATTAATATAAATATTGTTCTATAAAAAACAAACCTTATGATTTTTTTTAACTTACAATTTTAATATCCATGTTATTAGGAGGAACTTCTGCTGTAAAAGCACAAGAAACTATAACAAAAGCTGATAAAACAGTCGAAAAAATTGAAGAAGCAGGTAAAAAAGTTAAAACAACAGCTGAAGATAAAGTAAAAGATGTTAAATCAACAGCATCGGAAGAAGTATCGACTAAAAAAGAGAAAGCAGGAATAAATGCTGAAAATAAAATAGAAAAAAAGAAGACTTCAATATCTGAAAAAGCTTCTGATAAAAAGAAAAAATCAATAGATAATTCAAACGCAAAAGAAGTTCAAGAGTTAGTACTTCCTGCATATTAAATATTATTGGAGACATAAAAAAAGGCTAATTACTTATTAATTAGCCTTTTTTTTTATGCTATAATTTCTAGAAACGAGAATTAATGATTCTTAATGTTCTATACCTAACATTAAAAAACCTAAGTAAATGTTAAAGAAAGGTCAATGACTGTAGGAAGTTATAATAAAACAAAATAGATAAAGTTCGTTTAGGGTTAAACAACAATTAATCAAAACAATATGGCAACTTTTAAACCATTAACTAAAAAGCTAAATTTTATTAAATTACTTTTTTTAATTAGCTTTTCGTTCGGGTTTTCTCAAAATCCATCCTACCAAGCTATACGCCTAAATAATAGAAATCCTATTATAGAACCAGCAATGTTTAATAACCTTGATGATGGAGAAAACATAAACGGGCCGTCATTAATTCGAATTCCAGATTGGATTCCGGATAATGAACGTGCCAATCCGTCAGCGGAATATTATCTGTATTTTGCTCACCATGCAGGAGATTATATTAGAATGGCTTGGGCGGAAAATATTGAAGGTCCATATACTTTATATAATGATTTTACACAAAGAGGAGATCGTGGTGTTTTAGATAATAATAGAGAAGATATTTTTTTAAATAACGGTATTCATATTGAAGAAAACCATTTAGCATCGCCCGATGTTATTGTGGATAATGAAAACCAACGAATTATAATGTATTTTCATTCAGGGTCTTCATTTTTTGTAGATGACGATGAACAAAGTAGACAAGTAACTTGGGTATCTACTTCTCCTTACGGATTAGAGTTTTATGACGGAATTGAATCTGTACAGTTTAGAACATCTTATTTTAGGCTATTTAATTATGATAATGAATTATATGCTTTAGATAATGGAGCTAGAGCTAATAGAGCTTTAGACCCTTTGAACCCATGGGATGTTCCTTCAGGACATGATTTTAGAGATCAATTATGGGATAGAAACCCTAATCATGTATTTCAAGATAATATAGAATTGCCAAGTTCTCAATTAAGAGTTCGCCATACCGGTACACGTGTAGTAGGCGATCAGTTGCAAGCTTTTTATTCTCGTAGAGGAGAATTTCAAGAAAGAATACAGTTGTCTACAGTAGATTTAAGATCCGATTGGAGAGATTGGGATCCGTCAGAACCAATAGAAATTTTAGCTCCAAATCCTGGTTGGGAAGGAGGACAAAGGAGCCTAGATAATTCTGAGGCAGGAGCAGGGGTTAATGTAAATCAATTACGTGACTCAGATGTTTTTGAAGATACTGACGGACAAAATTATATTTATTATATACCGGAAATGGAGAAGGGGGAATAGGTATTGCTAAGTTATATGAAACACCAGAAACCGATATTATTATAGCACCAATTGCCGATGCGCATATTAGAGAAAGTTCATCGAATAATAATTTTGGAGCATTAACAACAATAAGAGTTTCAAAAGGTTCAGGGTCAAGTAATAAACATACTACTTACATGAAGTTTGATTTATCAAATATTTCTAATGTAAACCATGCAGTTGTTAGGTTATTTGTAAATGAAACATCAGAAGTTCCAGTTTCTGTTTTCGAAGTAAATAATAATTGGGAAGAAAATACAATTACACTAAATAATGCTCCATTTTTAGGTAATGTTATAACAACAACTTATTTAACAAACGATAACCAATATTATAATTGGAATATAACAGAATTGGTTAAAGATAATTTAGGATCTACATTTAGTATAGCCTTTGATATTGGACCATCTAATAGTGCAAACCATTTATTTAGTAGTATTCAAGGGAATAATTCGACTGAATTAGTTTTAGCAACTGAAGGAGGGCTTATAGAAGGAGCATCTTCAACTATAGGTAACTCTAGAGTTGTACATATTAGAAAACGTAATGCACCTGGTTTTGCTTTAGATGGTAATAATGGTGGAGCTTTAGGGCAAAATATATATTTATGGAATGAAGATGAAAATAATGTTAACCAACAAAGAACTGAGGTAAAAAACAAGCCTTTTTAAGCTAATTTTGACACAAAGTTTT